>CAWUNP010000036.1:0-8671 GCA_963923805.1 uncultured Novosphingobium sp.
AGATGTAGAGAGGTCTCGTGGGCTCGGAGATGTGTATAAGAGACAGCGCTTGAAGGCCGTGGCGCTCATGATCAGGTGGTTGCGGACCAGCCAGGAGACCAGCTCGGTTTCCTTCTCGTCCAGCCCGAAGCGTGGGCAGAGCTTCAGTGCCACTTCGGCGCCCAGCACCGAATGGTCGCCGCGGCGGCCCTTGGCAATGTCGTGCAGCAGGACAGCGGCGTAGAGCGCGCGGCGATTGGTAACCTTGCTGACCAGCACGGTGGCCAGCGGGTGGTCCTGTTTCATCTCGCCGCGCTCGATCCGGGCCATCAGGCCGATCGCGCGGATGGTGTGTTCGTCCACCGTGTAGTGGTGGTACATATCGAACTGCATCTGCGCGTTGACCCGGCCGAAATCGGGCACGAACCGGCCGAACACCCCGGCTTCGTTAAGCCAGCGCAGCGCGTTTTCGGGATCGCGGCGGCTGGTCAGCAGATCGAGGAACAGCGCATTGGCGCGCGGATCCTTGCGCAGCGGATCGATCAGCCGGGCATCGCGCACCGCCAGTCGCATCGCCTCGGGATGGAGTTCCAGCTGTTGGCTATCCGCCAGCTTGAAGATTTCCAGCAGCCGGACCGGGTCCTCGGCAAACCAGCTGTCGGTCGGCACGTTGATCCGTCCGCCGAACACCGGATAGCCGCTGACGATCCGCCGCCGTGCGCGGAAGCCTGCGAGCAGGCCGCGCGGCTGCTTCTTGCCCGATTGTTCTTCCAGCTGGGCCAGAAACAGCCCGGTCAGGTGGCCCACGGTCTTCGCCTGGAGGAAGAAGTACTGCATGAACCGCTCGACCGCGCTCTTGCCCGGGCGGTCGGCAAATTGCATCCGCGCCGCAACTTCGCGCTGCAAGTCAAAGGTCAGGCGATCTTCCGCGCGCCGGGTGATCGTGTGGAGGTGGCAGCGCACGGCCCAGAAGAAGTCCTCGGCCCGGCGGAACTTGCGGTACTCGGCCGGGGTCAGCAGGCCGACCGTGACCAGCTCCGACGTATCGCGGACCTTGTGGAGGTATTTGCCGATCCAGTAGAGCGTGTGCAGGTCGCGCAGGCCGCCTTTGCCTTCCTTCACATTGGGTTCGACGACATAGCGACTGTCACCTAGCCGCTTGTGCCGTTCGTTGCGTTCAGCCAGCTTTTCGGTGACGAAATCGCGTTCGGTCCCGGCGATCACTTCGGCCCGGAAGCGGGCCTGGGCCTCATCGAACAGGGCCAGGTCGCCCCAGATATAGCGGCCTTCGAGCAGGGCGGTGCGGATCGTCAGGTCGCCGCGCGCCATCCGCACCATTTCATCCAGCGAACGGCTGGATTGCCCGACCTTCAGCGCCAGATCCCACAGGAAATAGAGCATGGCCTCGATCACCTGCTCGCACCACGGCGTCTGCTTGATCGGGGTCAGGAAGGCGATGTCGACGTCTGAATGCGGCGCCATCTCGCCGCGGCCGTAGCCGCCTACCGCCATCACGGTGAGCCGTTCACCCACCGAGCGATTGCCCGATGGGTAGACGTCGGTGATCACGTGATCGTGGATCACCCGCACCAGCTGGTCGACCAGGAAGGCCTGGGCGGCGGCGCAGTCACGCCCGGCGCTGGGCTTTGCGGCGAGGCGGCGGGCAATCTCGGCCCGGCCATCCGCCAGTGCCCCGCGCAGGGCCTCGACCACTGCGGGCCGGGCCTTGGCGGCGCCCTGTTCGGCCACCAGATCGCTGATGGTTCCGGCCAGCGCGCGCCGGTCAACGATCGCGCGCTGGTCGACGATACCCTTCTGGCTCAAGCCGTGCTCTTCTGCTCGCTTTCCCACACCGTCAGGTAACGGGCCTTGAGCGTGCGCTTGTCAACCTTTTCGGTGCCCAGACGGGGCAAGGTTTCGGTCTCTTGCCACAGGCGGACCGGCACCTTGAAGGCGGCGATATTGGCCTGCAGGAACTCGCGCAGTTCCTGCTCGGTCAGCTGTTCACCCGGCTTGGCCAGGAATACGCCGGTCGGCAGTTCGCCAAAGCGTTCGTCGGGCATGCCGAACACGCTGCATTCGGAGATTTTGGGATGGGCGTAGATCGCCTGCTCCACCTCGATGCAGCTGATGTTCTCACCGCCGCGGATGATGATGTCCTTCTTGCGATCGACGATGAACAGGTAGCCGTCCTCGTCAAGGTAACCCAGGTCACCGGTGCGGAAGAAGCCATCGGGCATGATCGCCGCCTGGGTCGCCTCGGGGTTGTTCCAGTAACCCAGGAAATTGCAGATCGAGCGGATCGCCACTTCGCCAATCTCGCCCGCGGGCAGGCACTCACCGGCATCGTTGAGGATGCCGATCTCCACCAGCGGCTTCGATGCCGTGCCGGTCGAACCGGGCTTGGCGAGGTAATTCTCGTTAAAGTTGCCGCAGCCGACGCCGTTGGTTTCGGTCAGGCCATAGCCCAGCAGCGGGAAGGCGTTGGGCAATTCCTCGCGGATCTTCTTCACGTGATCGACCGGCCGCGGCGCCCCGCCAGCGGCAAAGGCGGTGCAGCTGGAGAGATCATACTTGTGGCGGTTGGGGTGGGTCGCGATCTCAAAGCTCATCAGCGGCACACCGACGAAGTAGGAGACCTTTTCCGCCTCGATCAATCGCATCGCCTCTTCGGCGTTCCACTTGGGCATCAGCACCAGCTTGCGGCCGATCGCGAAGGACTGAAGGAACAGCGGCACTTCGCCCGTGACATGGAACAGCGGCACATTGACCAGGCTGCACGGCTGGGTGCTGGGTGCCTCGCCCTTGGAGCCGAGGTAGGTGAAGACCATCAGCGTCTGCGCCGCATAGTTCATCGTGGCCTGGACCACGCTGCGGTGATCGCAATAGGCACCCTTCGACTGGCCGGTTGAACCCGAGGTGTAAAGGATCGTCGCCAGGTCATCGCCGTCCAGTTCGGGCAGCGCCGTATCGGCGCCGCCGCCGTGGGCGAGCAGTTCGGACAGGCCTTCCTGCCACGGACAGTCATGGCGGAAGGTCACCAGCTTGCCGGGGTAGGACTGGCCGTTCAGCCGTTCGCCGCGCTGGGCATCGACTAGGATGATCGTGCAGCCCGCCAGCTCGATACCGCCGGCCAGTTCTTCTCCGGTCCACCAGCCGTTGAGCAGGGTGGCGCAGCCACCGGACATCAAGACGGCGAGATAGGCGATGATCCAGTTGGCCGAATTGCGCGCGGCGATTCCGATCCGGTCACCTTTCTGCACGCCGTGTCCGGCCACCAGCCCGCCCGCGACGGTGCGCGCCGCCGTGTAAATCTGGTTGAAGGTCAGCCGGATCTGGCCATCGACGATGAATTCCGCATCGCCATGCTGGGCGCAGTACATTTCGAAATAGTGCGCCAGCGACGGCGGCGCATTCTTGAGCATGGGCAGCTGGCGGCCGAACCGTTCGATCTCGATGGTTTCGAGCGGAGCGCCAGGGGCGGTCAGCGCAGCAATTACACCATTCAGGGCATTGTCGAGTTCACTCGGCATGCGGCATCCTTATCCTCAATGTTGAGGGACGCCCCCCGTCCTGGCGTCCGCGCCGGGTTTGTTTCCCGGCTTCGTCTGTGCCAGAAGGCCGCACATCGGGTGTGCCGGAATCTCTCCTGACCGCACCCATTTAGGGAGTTCATCGCGTGCTGTCACTAGCGCTCGCCGTTGCCGCCGGGGCCGAACCGATCCAGTGGGTTGACCTGGGGCTGAAGCCGTACCTGTTCCAGATCGGCGCCTTCCAGCTGCGCTGGTACAGCCTGGCCTATCTGGCCGGAATTCTGCTGGGTTACTGGCAGCTGGCCAAGATGATCGGGCAGTCGGGCGCGCCGATGGCGCAGCGGCATCTGGATGACCTGTTCTTCTATTGCACGCTGGGCATCATCATCGGCGGGCGGCTGGGTTACGCAACCTTCTATGCGCCCGAACTGTGGTCCAATCCGCTCGACCTGCTCAAGCTGTGGCACGGCGGGATGAGCTTCCACGGTGGACTGGTCGGCACGGCAGTGGCAATGGCCTGGGTCGCCTGGCGCGGCGGGCTCAGCTTCCTGCGCGTCGCCGATTATGTCTGCACTGTCGTGCCGTTCGGGATGTTCTTTGGCCGCCTGGCCAATTTCGTTAATGGCGAACTTTGGGGCCGGGTGGTGGAAAGCCCGGTGGCCTGGGCGATGGTCTTCCCCGATGCCGGTCCCTATGCCCGGCATCCCAGCCAGCTCTATCAGGCCGGACTGGAAGGCCTGGCGATGATGATCGTGATGCTGCTGCTGTTCTGGAAGACCAAGGCGCGGTTCCGCCCCGGCCTGCTCGGTTCGGTCTTTGCGGTTGGCCTGGGCCTGTGCCGCTTCGTGGCCGAATACTTCCGTGAGCCCGATGCCCAGCTTAGCGAATTTGCCGCGCGCACCGGCCTGTCGATGGGCCAATGGCTGACGATCCCGCTGGTGCTGGTCGGGCTGGTCTTCCTCGTCCGGGCGCTGGTGCGCCCGCCGCTTGGTGCGGCCAAGGCCTGAAACCGGTGCAGGCGGCAGGGCAAGAAAGCCTGGCGGCAATCTTTGGCCGCCTGATTGCCAGCACCGGGCCGATCAGCCTGATGCATTACATGGGTGAGGCGAACGCCCGCTATTATTCCAGCCGCGATCCGCTGGGCAGTGCCGGGGATTTCGTTACCGCCCCCGAGATCAGCCAGATGTTTGGCGAGCTGATCGGGCTGTGGCTGGCCGATATGTGGATCAACGCCGGGCGTGAGGAACCGGTTCACTATGTCGAGCTTGGCCCTGGTCGCGGCACCCTGGCCCGCGATGCCTTGCGGGCGGCGAAACGCTATGGGCTGGAACCTTCGGTTCACTTTGTCGAAGCCTCGACCACACTAAAGGACGTGCAACTGGCGACGGTTCCTGGCGCCCAATGGCACCATGATCTCTCGACCATCCCGGCCTATGGCCCGATCCTGTTCGTCGGCAATGAGTTCCTCGATGCCCTGCCGGTGCGACAACTGGTCAAGACGTCGGATGGCTGGCGTGAGCGGATGGTCGTTCCCGATGGTGATCGCTTCGTCTGCGTTGCTGGCCCCCAGCCCATGGATCCCGCAGTGCCAGAGGCACGGCGCAATGCTGCCGATGGCACGATTTACGAACTCTGTCCGGGCGCAGCGGCAACGATCTATGAAGTGGCCGGCCGCCTGACTGAGCAGGGCGGGGCGGCACTGTTCATCGATTATGGCCATGATGCCCCGCGCGAAGGTTCCACCTTGCAAGCGGTGAGAGCCCACCTGAAGGTCGACCCCTTTATCAATCCGGGCGAGGCCGACCTGACTGCCCATGTTGATTTTGCGGCGCTGGCTCCGGTTGCCCAGTCACGCGGTGCGCGCTGGATCGGCACTGTGCCGCAGGGCCGCTGGCTGCGCGAACTGGGGATCGAGGCGCGCGCCCAGGCATTGGCGGCGGCCGCGCCGCAACATGCCGCAGCGATTCACGGCGCCAAGGATCGGCTGATTGGCGAGGGTCAGATGGGCTTGCTGTTCAAGGTGATGGGCCTTGCCGCACCCGCCTGGCCGGGCGGAGCGGGCTTCTCGGGCTGAATAGTAACCTCGTATAACCTCGATCGACGGGGGTTGTTCCTGTGGACGGAACCTTTGGCCAGGTGGACCCTTGCGTTAAATTGCGCAGAACGTGCGGCGATGGCCGATCTCCGTCCCACCCTGCTCTCCCGGATCACCAAGCTGGTGGTACTTTGGCTCTATCGCTGGAAAGGCTGGCGGCTGAGCGGTGAACGCCAGTTCCCCCGCAAGTTCGTGATCACCGGAGCGCCGCACACCAGCAACTGGGATTTCATCTTCTTTGTTGGCGCGGTGCACGAATTGGGGATCAAACCCAGCTTCATGGGCAAGGTCAGCCTGTTTCGCGGTCCGCTCAAGCGCTTCATGTATGACATGGGCGGGCTGCCGGTCGACCGGTCAAAGCGCAACAACAATTACGTCGAGGATACGGTTGGCCATTTCGAGCGGGCCGAAGATCTGGCACTGGTCGTGGCGCCGGAAGGCAGCCGCAGCAGCGACGGGACATGGCGCACCGGCTTCTATCACATCGCCCTGCGCGCCGGGGTGCCGATCGTTCCGGCCTGGGTGAACAATGCCAACATGACTGGCGGCCTGGGCGCGCCGGTCATGCCAACCGGGGACTATGCCGCCGATCTGGCCAAGATTGCCGCGTTCTATCGTTCGGTCATGCCCGATTGCCAGCGGTTCGAGCGACTGGCCGCTGCAGCCGCAGCACTGAAGGATGCCGCGGTCGAAAGCCTGCCGGCTAAGGCCCCGCGCAAACGCAAGGAGAAGGTCCATGGGTGAAGCCCTGCTGGTCAATGCCGCCGTTGCCGCCGCTGCCCTGCTGCTCGGCTGGCTGGTGGCCGTGCGGATCAGGGACGTGTCCTTCATCGATGCGATCTGGGGCGGCGGTATGGCCGTGCTGGCCATTGCCAGCTGGCTGCAACTGGATCAGCCGGGCGATCGCGCCAGCCTGATCGCGGCCATGGCGGCGCTGTGGGGGCTGCGGCTGTTCTGGCACCTTTACACCCGCTGGCGCGGCCACGGGGAGGACGTGCGCTATGCCCGGATGCTGGGCAAGGCGAAGGAACAGGGCCGCTTTGCCCAGGCCGCGCTGACCAAGGTGTTCGGCCCGCAGGCCGTGCTGCTCTATATCACCTGCCTGCCCGCGCAGCTGGGCGTGCTGGCCAGCGGGGAGCCTGCGCCGCTTGGGCCGCTGGCGCTGGCGGGTGCTGCGCTGTGGCTGCTCGGCATGGTGTTCGAGGCGGTGGGTGATGCCCAGCTTAAGGCATTCCGCGCCGATCCCGCGAGCAAGGGCAAGGTGCTCGATACCGGGCTGTGGCGCTATACCCGCCACCCCAACTATTTCGGCGATTGCTGCGTCTGGTGGGGGATCTGGCTGGCCGCTGCCAGCGCCGGCCCCTGGATCGCGCTGGCCAGCCTGCCCGGGCCGCTGTTCCTGACCTTCACGCTTACCAAGTGGTCGGGCAAGCCGCTGCTCGAAAAGGGCCTGGCCAAGACCCGCCCCGGCTATGCCGACTATGTGAAGCGCACCTCGGGCTTCATTCCCTGGCCGCCCAAGCAGGGCTAGCGCGGGGTAACGTCCTTCGCGCGGTCTTCCTGCGGGACTGGTCGGGCCGGGATTGCCTGCAACCAGGCCTCCAGCGCGGCCAGATCGGTGATCCCGATCACCCGGTCGGTCCCCTTGGACAGTTCGCTATAGGTATCGCCGCCGTAGGCCAGGAAATCACTGGTGGTGACGCGATAGGTCGCGGCATCGTCAATCGGCTTGCCATCGAGCGTCATGGAAACGATCCGGCTGCCGACCGGGCGTGACAGGTCATAGCTGTAGCTGAACCCGCGCGACGGGCTGAGCGCCTGGTTCGGGCCGATCCCGTCAAAGTTCTGTTCCAGCACGCGGCGCAGCTGCGCCCCGGTCAGCGTCTGGGTCATCAGCACGTTGTTGAACGGCTGGATCTTGTAAAGATCGCCAAAGGTTAGCGCGCCGTTCTCACCCGGCGCCAGGCGCCAGGGTGCGCGGATGCCGAAGGGGTTCATAAAAGCGATCTGGGCGCCCGCGCCGGTAGTAGCCACCAATTGTGCATCGGCAATCAGCGAACCCAGCGTACCGCCGGTGCTGGAACCATCGCCGCCGCGCACGGCCTCGCCGCCGATCCGGCCCGCCGGGCGCAGCGCAAACTGGCGTGCGGCTTCGGCATATTTGGTAACATAGTCGGCAATATCGGCGCGCGGGGAGAAGCGCGGGAAGCGATCGGTGTTGGGCGAAACGCGGTCCACCGCCGGGCGATAGGCTTCGCTCTGGACGATGACATTGCGGGCCGAGCGGCTGACCACACGGCTGCCGCGCGGATCGATCTCTAGGTTGATCTCGGTCACCAGTGTGCCGAACACCCCGGCGCTGGTCATCAGGATCGGGCGTGCCGGGTTCTTGCCCGGCCATTCGCAGATATAGGCCCAGTGGGTGTGGCCCGAAACGACCACATCAACCCCGTCGAGCTGGTTGACGATCGCCCCCAGCGCGCCGCTGGCGGCTTCGCAGCCCTGCGGATCGGGCGTGCCCTTGGTGCGGACACCTTCGTGGATCACCACGACGATTGCATCCGCCCCGGCCGCGCGCAGGCGCGGGGCGGCGGCGTTGATCGTGGCGGCTTCATTGGCGAAAGTCAGGCCCTTGATCCCTTCGGGCGAGACGAGTTCGCCCGTCCCTTGCAGGGTCAGCCCGATCAGCCCGATGTCGACCTTGTCGCGGCCCTTGCCGAAGCTGCGGATCGCGGTGCCGGGGAACAGGGTGGAACCATCCGGCTTGATCGTATTGGCCGCCAAGAACTTGAACTGCGCGCCCTTGAACGGTTCGACCTGGCACGGCTTGCGCGCGGTATGCCGGGTGCAGCCGCCGGTCTGCATCCGCACCAGCTCATCCTGCCCGCGATCGAATTCGTGATTGCCGGTGGCGTTGAAGTCCAGCCCGATGCGGTTCATCACTTCGACGGTCGGCTCGTCCAGGAACAGCGCGGAAGCGAGCTGCGAGGCGCCGATCAGGTCACCCGCGCTGACCACCAGGTGGTTGGGGTGCTGCACCTTCAGACTGTCAATCGCACTGGCG
>CAWUNP010000037.1:0-8510 GCA_963923805.1 uncultured Novosphingobium sp.
CCACGAAGTTGCTTCGGCCCAGCACGAGCTTGGCCTGACCTTCGGCACCCTGGTGCAGACCGCTGACCGCATGCAGGTTTACAAGTATGTCGTGCAGCAGGTTGCCCAGGCCTATGGCAAGACCGCAACCTTCATGCCGAAGCCGATCAAGACCGATAACGGTTCGGGCATGCACACCCACATCTCGCTGTGGGAAGGTGGCAAGCCGCTGTTCGCAGGCAATGGCTATGCCGGCCTCAGCGACATGTGCCTCTACTTCATCGGCGGCGTGATCAAGCATGCCAAGGCCCTGAACGCCTTCACCAACCCGACCACCAACAGCTACAAGCGCCTGGTCCCGGGTTATGAAGCCCCGGTGCTGCTGGCCTATTCGGCCCGCAACCGCTCGGCCTCGTGCCGCATCCCCTATGGCGCCGGTGACAAGGCCAAGCGCGTGGAATTCCGCTTCCCCGACGCGATGGCCAACCCCTACCTGTGCTATTCGGCGCTGCTGATGGCCGGTCTCGACGGGATCAAGAACAAGATCCACCCGGGCGAAGCCATGGACAAGAACCTCTACGATCTGCCGCCGGCCGAACTGGCCCAGGTGCCGACCGTCTGCGGTTCGCTGCGCGAAGCGCTCGAAAGCCTAGAAGCCGATCACGACTTCCTGCTGCAGGGCGGCGTGTTCACCAAGGACCAGATCGAAAGCTACATCGAACTGAAGTGGCCGGAAGTGATGCGCTGGGAAACCACGCCGTCGGCCGTCGAATTCGACATGTACTACAGCCTCTAATCCAGCGGCTGACAGTTCACCGAGGGGGCGTCCGGAGCGATCCGGGCGCCCTTCGCGTTAGAATGACTTATCTTGGTAACTGTAAGAGCTGGTCGGGCTGGCCGGCCGCAGCCCCGCGCGGATGCGGAGCCATGACCGCTTGAACTAGACCGATTTCAGCAAGCCGCGCCGCCCAGTTGCAACAAAGGTACCGACAAGGATCGAACCCATCAGCAATGCGATCAAACCCATCGGGTCAATCGCTACGCCCGTACCGAACTGAGCAAGCATAGCCCAGCCGAGCAGCAAGGCACCAAGAACAGCGAGTGCAAACGCGCTCGATTCCCATGACACTTGCTTGAGCAATTCATCATACTGCGACCATTGCAACCAGGACAAAACGCCGGTCATGGTTACGGCAAGGGCCATTGCCGAAATCGCGACGGTTGGGGGCAACAGCCCGCCCGTTGCAGCTATGGCAAGAAGCAACTGTGCACTGCCCAGCATCACGAAGACCACGCCACTGGCAATCAAGACTGGCCGCTGGGCTCGGGCATCCTCGACATCGGCAACATTCAGGATCGCTGCGCTAGCATGGAGATTGGCTCCAATCAGCCCGACAAGCATTCCCATAAGCAGGTAAATTAGCCCTACTCCCGCCACAGCCAATGCGCCTGGCTGCTGGGCAATCCGCTCAACTCCAGGGAGGTGCAACCCGAAGTATCCAGCCGAAAAACCTAACAGACCACCAATCACGGCCTGCAGGACAAATTTACGCCATGCGTTTTGCGATGCTTCCATGGTCAATTCTCCGGCTCCCAACGGTCGATGAATATCTCCGGCACCGCGCAGCCGAACAGTTTGGCCATACGCAGTGCCAGCGGCAGGCTTGGGTCGTACTTGTCAGTTTCTACCGCATTGATCGTCTGGCGTGACACACCTAGCCGCCGGGCCAGTTCGCCCTGACTCCAGCCAGCCGCTTCGCGCAGTTCCTTCAAGCGGTTCTCCACCTTCAGATCTCCCGGTACCTGTAAAGAGCTCTTTACTTCAATCCATCCTGCTGTCAAGAACTCTTGTCACAGTCGCCTCGAAAGATTGGCGCTTGAATTATTGCCCGCTGGGCCCGACAAAGACCGGGTTTAATCGATCCATTAAGGGAGATTCGCCATGCGCGAACGGCTGCAGCACTATATCGACGGCAAGTGGGTGGACAGCGAAGGCGGCGCCCGCCGCGAAGTGATCAATCCGGCGACCGAAGAGGCCTGCTGCGTCATCTCGGTTGGCACCCAGGCCGATGTCGACAAGGCCGTCGCGGCCGCGCGCCGCGCCTTCAAGACCTTCAGCCAGACCACCAAGGAAGAGCGGCTTGACCTGCTCAACCGCATCGTTGCCGAATACAAGAAGCGCGGTGCAGACCTGGCCGTCGCCATGGCCGAAGAAATGGGCGCGCCCGTCTCCTTCGCCGGCACGGCGCAAGTTGGCGCCGGGATCGGCGGCTTCATGAGCACGATCGCCGCGCTGAAGGATTTCAACTTCATGGAAGACGGCCACGGCTTCAAGGTGGCTTACGAACCGATTGGCGTGGTCGGCATGATCACCCCGTGGAACTGGCCGCTCAACCAGATCGCGCTCAAGGTTGCCCCGGCCCTCGCCGCCGGCAACACGATGGTGCTCAAGCCTTCGGAAGAATGCCCGACCAACGCCGCGATCTTTGCCGAGATCCTCGACGCTGCCGGTGTCCCGCCGGGCGTGTTCAACCTGGTTCAGGGCGATGGCCCGACCACGGGTAACGCAATCTCCAGCCACCCGGACATCGAAATGGTCAGCTTCACCGGCTCGACCCGCGCCGGTATCGCCGTGGCAATCGCCGCTGCGCCCACGGTGAAGCGCGTGCATCAGGAGCTGGGCGGCAAGAGCCCCAACCTGGTCCTGCCCGACGCCGATTTCGCCACCCAGCTGGCCCCGGTCGCCATGGGTCCGCTGGTCAACACCGGCCAGTCATGCATCAGCCCGACCAAGGTGCTGGTGGCCAAGGAGCGCGAAGCCGAAGCCGTCGCCTTCTACAAGAACATGTATTCGCACACCCCGGTGGGTGACCCGATGGCCGAAGGCAACCACCTGGGCCCGCTGGTCAACAAGGCCCAGTATGACAAGGTGCGCGAACTGATCCAGTCGGCGATCGACGAAGGCGCCAAGCTGGAAACCGGCGGCACCGACCTGCCCGCTGGCGTCAACCGCGGCTACTTTGTCCAGCCGACCGTGTTCTCGGGCGTCACCCCGGACATGCGCATCGCCAACGAGGAAATCTTTGGCCCGGTCGCCACGATCATGACCTATGACAGCCTCGATCAGGGCATCGAGCTGGCCAATGCCACCGAATATGGCCTGTCGGCCGCGATCACCGGCGATCCGGCCAAGGCCGCCGCGGTGGCTGGCAAGCTGCGCGCCGGCATGGTCGCCATCAACAACTGGGGCCCCAACCCGGGCGCGCCGTTCGGCGGCTACAAGCAGTCGGGCAATGGCCGCGAAGGCGGCCTCGCCGGCCTGAAGGACTTCATGGAAATGAAATCGATCAGCGGCCTGCCCGCCTGATCCCAGACTACAGCATAAAGCACCAGGCAAGGCCCTCCCCATTGCGGGAGGGCCTTGTCGTTGGCATGCTCTCCAAATCCGGAGGGTGTGATGCGTCGTCGCCAATTCCTGTCTGCCGCGGCCGCCTCTGGTGCCGCGCTTGGCTGCCCCGCCATTCTCCGTGCCGCAACCCCGCGCAGCGAAGACATGCGCCTGCTAGGTGAAATGCTGCGCACGCTGCACCCGGGGCTGCATCGTTACCTGAGCCCGGCTGCCTTTGAACAATCGCTCATGCGACTGGCCGGGCAATGGGATGCCATGCCCGCGCTGGAGGACTGGTTCCTCGCCCTGACAGGCTTTCTGGCCCAGCTTCGCTGCGGTCATTCCTATCCCAGCTTCTATAACCAGCGACGAGCCGTCGCGGACCGTCTGTTCGCAAGGCCGGACCGCTTGCCAATCGCCTTCCGCTGGATTGGTGACCTGATGGTCGTGACCGAAAACCAGAGCGACGCCTGGCTGCCCAAAGGCAGCGTGATCAAGGCGATTGACGGTGTCCCGGCGGCCACCATCCTCCATCGGCTGCTCCCGCTCGTACGGGCGGACGGCAGCAACGATGGCAAGCGTCGCGCGCTGCTGTCTCCAACCGGCGCGGACGAAATCGAGACCTTCGATGTCCTGCGCGGGCTGGTTTACGGGCCGCCCAAGGGTGGCACGTTCAACGTGCATTTCCGGGCACCCGGCGCCGCGCGCGATGCCTGGGTTGATCTGCCCGCCGTGGATTTGGCCGCGCGCAAGCGGTTTATCCGGACTGTCGACACGGCAAGCGATAGGCCGATCTGGCAGTGGGACATGCAGCCCGACGGCATAGCGGTACTCACCATGCCTGGGTGGGCGGTTTACAACAGCAAGTGGGACTGGCGCTCCTGGCTTGATGATCGGCTGGACAGCCTGTCGGGCGCCAAGGGCCTGATCGTCGACCTGCGCGAGAACGAGGGCGGGAATGATTGTGGCGAGCCCATTCTCGCCCGGTTCGCAGATAGGAAGATCGCCCTGCCCCGCGTTAACCGGCTGGTGCGCTATCGCGAGGTCCCGGCCGCGCTCAACCCCTATCTCGGCACCTGGGATGACAGCTTCCGCAACTGGTCGGGACGCGTCGAAAGCTATGATCAACGGTTCCTGCGCCTGACCGAAACCGATGACGCGACCGAGATCAACCCACGCGGCAAGCGCCTGACCGTGCCACTGGCAGTGCTCACCAGTCCGCAGAATTCCAGCTCGACCTTCCAATTCGCCAGCACCGTCCGCGCGACCGGTCTGGGCCGGTTGATCGGTGAAAGCACCGGCGGCAATCGCCGCGGGATCAACGGCGGCGCGTTCTTCTTCGCGCGGCTGCCGGAAAGCGGGATCGAATTCGACCTGCCGCTGATAGGCTATTTCCCCGACGGTGACCCGCCGGATCGCGGGATCGTGCCCGATCTCCGGGTCAGCAATTCTGCCGCCGATATTGCGGCCGGGCGCGATCGGGTGCTCGAAGCGGCGAAGGCCGCACTGCCTGGCGGTTAGACCGGATCGGGCAGCCGGTACTGGTCCTGTCCGCCCGGAACGCCATCCTTGCCGCTGCCTTCCAGTGGCTGAGCCGCATCGCGGTGGCCCGCGGCAGCCGCTGCGATCAGGCGATCCTGCTCGGCATCGTCGATCCGCTCCCAGCCGGAGCGGGCGAGCCGTTCCAGCGGGCGATAGCGGACCTTGTACTGCATCCGCTGCGCCCCTTCGACCCAATAGCCCAGATAGACGAAGGGCAGACCCATTTCGCTGGCACGGCGGATATGATCGAGGATGATGTAGTTACCCAGCCCCGTGCGTTCGGCGTGGTCGGGATCGTAGAAGCTGTAGATCATCGACAGCCCATCACCCTGCTTGTCGGTCAGGCAGGCGCCGATCAGGCGGCCGGGGGTGCCATCGGCAGTGGGCTCGCGATATTCGACCAGATAGGTGTCAACCGGCGTATGCTCGACCATGTCGGCAAAGTCGATTTCATCCATGCTGGCCATGCCGCCGCCGGGGTGGCGTTCGCCCAGGTAACGCTGGAGCAGGTCAAACTGCTCGGACGTGGACCAGGGACGGCAGAACGTGGTGACCAGATCCCCGTTGCGCTTCAGGTTGCGGCGCTGCGTGGCCGAGGGGCGGAATTCATCCGCCACCACCCGCACCGAAACGCAGGCGTTGCAATCAATGCACGATGGGCGATAGGCCACGGTCTGGCTGCGGCGAAAGCCGATCCGGCCCAGCGCATCGTTCAGCGCATCCGCGTGCGGGCCCTTCAGCTCGGTGAACACCTTGCGCTCGCTGCGCCCCGGCAGATAGGGGCACGGCGCAGGGCTGGTCACGAAGAACCGGGGAAAGCGCACGGGGGCGTTCACGGGGCGCAAGAATCCTCTGCCGGGTTAATATCGGCCACTATGCCCGCGCGGGGTGGCTGTTGAAAGACTTTTAACCACGAAACAGGGTAAACGCGGCGTTATTTTACACAGCCCTGCCCTGCGGCGATCGGCCGGTTCAGCCCAGTTCCACCTGCGTAACCGCATAGCCGGCTGCGCGCAGCGAGGCGACCAGCGCATCGAGCTGGTCAGCATCGCGGGCTTCGCATTCGATGTCCGTGACCAGCCCCTTGGCCGGGAGCGTGGTGAAGATCCGCTGGTGGTAGATTTCGATGATGTTGACCGAGTGCTTGTCAAACTCGCGCATCACCTTGAACAGTGCGCCCGGGCGATCCTGCAGCGTCAGCCGCAAGCGGGCCAGGCGGCCCGACCGCGCCAGATCACGCAGCAGCACATTGGCCAGCAGGCGCGTATCGATATTGCCGCCGGTCAGCACGATGCCCACCTTGCGACCCCTGAACAGTTCAGGATAGGCCATGACCGCGGCGAGACCGGCCGCACCAGCGCCTTCGACCACGGTCTTTTCGATCTGCAGCAACAGCGCCAGGGCGCTTTCCAGCTGCCCTTCGCTGACCAGCACCAGATCGTCGAGCGTTTCGGCCAGGACCTTGCTGGTAAAGGCGCCCGGCTCCTTCACCGCGATGCCTTCGGCCAGGGTATCGCCGGCGCAGGGCAGGTCTGTGCCCTTGAGGCGGTTATACATCGAAGGGAACAGCTCGGCCTCGACACCGATCACCTTGATGCCCGGCTTGATCGCGCGGGCTGGCCTGCGGGATGAGCGTGGCCGCCCACGGGGATCACCAGGGTATCGAGCTCCGGCACGTCCGCCAGCATTTCCAGCGCAACCGTGCCCTGCCCGGCGGCAACGTGGGGATCGTCAAACGGGTGGACAAAGGTCAACCCGAGGTCCTGCTCCAGCTGCCGGGCGTGGGCATAGGCCTCATCAAAGGTCTCGCCATGCAAGACCACCTTGCCGCCGACCGCCTCGGTCTGCATCACTTTGACCGAGGGAGTCGGGCGCGGCATCACGATGGTGACTGGCACGCCCAGCCGGGTTCCGTGATACGAAAGGCCCTGGGCGTGGTTGCCGGCCGAAGCTGCGATCACGCCGCGATGAAGCTTCTCCGGATCCATCAGCAGCATTGCATTGAGCGCGCCGCGCTCTTTGTATGCCGCGGTAAACTGGAGGTTTTCAAACTTCAGCCAGACTTCTGCGCCCGTGATCTCGCTTAGCGTCTGCGAATGATCAATGTCGGTCCGCACGACCGAACTGCCAATACGCCCAGCCGCTGCCCGCACATCGTCGAGGGTCAGCAGGGCGGCGGTCTGGGCAGGGCTGGTCATGATGCCCGCGCCGTAACGGAAACGGCGCAGCCTTGCAAACGGCGCGGCACCAAGCAGCGCCTGCACCGCGCCCGCGGCCGTTCGCGCAGAATTAACCACGCCGCTTGGACCTTTGAAGAGAAAGCACGCGCTATCGCTGGCCGGGATGGCCGCGCAGTCAAGGGAGACGGTGATGAGATTGGCGCGCATGGTGCAGATGGCGACGCTGTTTGCGGGGCTCGCGCTGGGTGTGTCAGCACCGGCGCAGGCCGGGACGGTGCAACTTGCCAACTCCACAGCGCAGGTTCTTGAAACGATCCAGTATGCCGTGCTGCTCGATATGAACCTGGGCCGGGTGGCGGCATCGCCGAGCGGCGGCGTGGTTGAGCTGGACCCGGTCAGCGGCAAGCGCACCTGCAATGCCACACTTGCCTGCACCAGCGGCTTTGCCTTGTCCGAACTGCGCCTGACCGGTTCCGACGCAAGCGTACGTGTCAATTTCGATCCGACATTCCAGCTGACCGGCCCCGGCACCCCGATCACGGCCGAACCCTTGTTCCCGGGCGGCCCTGGCGCAATCGTGACAGTCACCGGGGGTTCGGCCGTCGTCAATTTCGGCGCCCGGCTGTTCATCAATGCCGGGCAAGCGCCCGGCCTCTATTCGGGCAATTTCACCGTATCGCTTGAATACAACTAAGCCCGTCTGGAAATGCCTGCTCAAGCCGCTATGACCGCAGGCATGAGCGAACCGAAACACGTATCCTTCCTGGGCTTGGGCGTTATGGGCGGCGCGATTGCGCGCCACATCGGCAATGCCGGTCACAAGCTGACAATCTACAACCGCAGCCCCGAACGGCTGGCCAAATGGCAAGAGGCCAACCCCGGCCTGGCGGTTCGCGTGGCGCAAAGCCCGGCCGAAGCCGCCGAAGGCGCGCAGGTCGTACTGACCTGTGTGGGTAACGACGATGACCTGGCCGATGTCGTGCTGGGGCCGACCGGGATCTTCTCAACCCTGCGCAAGGGCGCGGTCTTTGTCGATCACACCACCGTTTCGGCGCGGATCGCGCGCCAGATCGCGGTCGAGGCGCGCGACCTCCAGGTCCACTGCGTCGACGCCCCCGTCACCGGCGGCCAGGCCGGCGCGGAGAACGGCACGCTGACGGTGATGTGCGGCGGCCGCGACGAGGCGATCGAGGCCGCCCGGCCGATCATGGAAGCCTATACCAAGCGGATCGTCCATGTCGGCAAGGCCGGCGCCGGGCAGACCACCAAGATGGTCAACCAGATCGCCTTCGCCGGTGTGCTGGCCAGCCTGTCTGAAGCGATGCGCTTTGCCCAGGCGGCGCACCTTGATCTCGACAAGGTCTATGAAGCGATCTCCGGCGGGGCTTCGCAAAGCTGGCAGATGGACAACCGCTGGCACA
>CAWUNP010000038.1:0-8492 GCA_963923805.1 uncultured Novosphingobium sp.
TTGAACAGCGCTTCCTTGCTTTCGAAGTAGGTATAGAAGCTGCCCAGCGCGACACCGGCCCGCTGCGTAATCGAAACGATCGAACTTTCGTGAAAGCCCTTGTCACCAAATTCGGCAGCGGCGGCATCAAGGATCGCGCGCTGCGTGCGGCGCCCGCGTTCGGTGCGCGGCTCGCGCGGCAAGGCGACCGCTGCGTCCATGGACTTGCTCCCCATCCGGCGGGCGGTGCGACCCGCCGCTGTGGCACTTGCGCCACGTTTCCCCACCATTCGCGCTTCCTTTCGCTTGATGCAAGCATAGAGAAGTTGAAAGTTGGTTCAACTTTTATATAAGTCAGCTTCGGAGCTTGGGGTCCACGCGCCCCAGGTCGAGGATTTTTGGGAGGAGCCCACCGATGCGTACTACTGCTCTGCTTTGTCGTGCCTCGCTGATCGCCAGCGCCTTTGCCGGTCTTTCGGCCCCGGCCTTCGCCCAGGAAGGCGCCAGCGCCGCCGATGACGATGCGATCATCGTTACCGCCCGCCGCCGCGAGGAAAACCTGACCGACGTGCCAATTGCGATCACCTCGCTTTCGGCCGACCAGCTGGAACGCACCGGCGCGATCGACATCACCGCCGTGGCCGAACAGGCCCCCAACGTGACGCTGGAAGCCAGCCGCGCCACCAATTCCACCCTCACCGCCTTCATCCGCGGCGTGGGCCAGCAGGACCCGGTTTCGGGCTTCGAGCAGGGCGTCGGCATCTATCTCGACGACGTTTACCTGAACCGTCCGCAGGCCGCCGTGGTCGATATCTATGACGTGCAGCGCATCGAAGTGCTGCGCGGCCCGCAGGGCACGCTTTATGGCCGCAACACCGTCGGCGGCGCGGTCAAGTACGTGACCCGCAAGATCGACAACGATCCGCGCCTGTCGCTGCGCGGCACCTATGGCACTTATGACCAGGCCGATGGCGTGATCACCGCCAGCACCCCGGTGGGCGATGGCACCCTGCGCCTGGGCGGTTCGCTGGCCCGCCTGACCCGCGGCGGGTTTGGCACCAACCTGACCACCGGGCGGGACAACTACAACAAGGACATCTGGGCCGGTCGCGGCACGGTGGAAGTCCACGCCGATGGCTTCTTTGGCCGCATTTCGGCGGACTATACCCACGACCGTTCGAACGAGCGCGGCGGGCATCGCCTGATCCCCAGCCAGTTCACGGCCACCCCGATGCTGGCTGACGTCTATGATACGCAGGGCGGCCTGACCTCGCCCAAGCAGGACGTGAAGGCCTGGGGCACCTCGCTGTTCATGGAAGGCGAGCTGAACGACACGCTGACCGTTCGCTCGATCACGTCCTATCGCAAGGACGATTCATCCTCGCCGATCGACTTTGATGCGCTGCCGGCGGTCGATGTCGATGTTCCGGGCGTCTACAACAACACCCAGACCAGCCAGGAGCTGCAGCTGCTGATCAATTCGGGCCGCTTCAACGGCCTGATCGGGGCCTATTACCTGAATGCTTCGGCACTGACCCAGTTCGACGTACGCCTGTTCACCACGCTGAACGGCCTGACCGCCTTCACCAGCGCCGATGTCGGCACCGATACCCTGGCCGGCTTTGCCGACTTCACCTATGACCTGACCGACCAGCTCAGCCTGTCGGTTGGCGGCCGCTACACCTGGGATGAGCGCACCGCGACGATCCTGCGCCAGAACTATCTGGGCGGCGGGTCGCCAGTCTTCGGTGGCGCGGGCGTGGCCTTTGGCGCGCCGGGCACCAACTTCAAGGGCAAGAGCACGTTCAAGAAGTTCACCCCGCGCGGCTCGATCAGCTTCAAGCCGAGCGAAGGGCATAATGTCTATGCCTCCTACTCGCAGGGCTTCAAGGGCGGCGGCTTTGACCCCCGCGGGGCCGGCGTCAACGCGCCTGACCTCGATGGCAACGGCGTCCGCTCGGATGCTGAAATCGCCGCCTTCCTGAGCTTCAAGCCCGAGAAGGTCGACAGCTACGAAGTCGGCTACAAGGGCTCGCTGCTCGATCGCAAGCTGTTCGTCGCGCTGGCGGCCTTCCGCATGGACTATCAGGATGTCCAGATCCCGGGTTCGGTCGCCTGCACCGTTTCGGGCCTGCCCAGTTTCTGCGGCGTGGTTTCCAACGCCGGCAAGGCCCGCATGCAGGGCGTGGAATTCGAAACCCGCGCCAACCTGGGCCGGGTGACCCTGTCGGGCTCGCTGGGCTATATCGATGCCAAGTTCCAGAAGTACGTCACCAATATCGGCGGCGTGCCGACCGACGTGGCGGCCTTCCGCAAGGTGCAGAACACCCCGGCCTGGACCGGCAACGCGCAGGCCAGCTACACCGCCGGCCTGGGCGAAGGCTCGCTGATCGCAACGGCCGGCGTCTCGTTCAAGAGCAAGACCTACCAGTTCGAGATCCCGAACCCCTACCTCGATCAGGATGCCTACCAGCTGGTCGATGCCTCGCTGGTCTATACCGCGCCGGACAAGCGCTGGACTCTTGGCCTCTATGGCAAGAACCTGTTCGATGTGCAGTACAAGACCTCGGGCTATACCTTCGTGGGCGCCAACGCCACGACCGGCGCGCTGCTGACCAACCCGGCAACCGGGGCGCTGATCCCGGCGCTGGGCAAGGAAGGCACGCTGACGGCGTTCTATGGCAACCCGCGGCAGGTCTTCGTGACGGCGACGGTCAACTTCTGACCGCCACCGGATAACCAATCCTCCCTTTGGCCCCTCGCGCTTTGCGGCGCGGGGGGTTCTTTTTTAGCGGGGACGGCGCAGGACCACATAGAGCGCGCCCGAACCACCATGACGCTGATGCGCCGGGCGGACGGCGGCAATCTGGCTGGCGTGGGAACCCGCCGCCAGCCAATCGATCAGCTTGGCCCGGATCGCCCCGCGCCGCTCGCCGCGATCGGCGGCGGCAACCGGGCGCGGCTTGCCGGTGATCACCAGCAGCAGTCGCGCGCCCATCGCCACGGCTTGGGCCAAACCGGCATCGAGCCGGGCATGGGCCGCGTCGAGCGTGTGACCATGCAGGTCGAGCGTCAGGTCAGGTGAAATCTGCGCCTTGGCCAGCTTGCGCTCCCACGAACCATCCAGACCATGGCGGTCAAGCGGGCGGGCGGTCGGAGCCTTGGTGACAGGCGCGGTCAGCGGCGGCGGGACACGGCCCTTGACCCGCTTGATCGGCGCAGGCGGCAACCTCACGGTCGGGGCTTGCGTTACAGGCTGCACCGGCTTGTCGGGATGCAACGGATCCACCGTGCTGGCCACGCGCGCCCACAGCGCGGCTTCCGCCGCCGAGAGACCGCGCGGGGTGCGCATCAGCTGGCGCCCAGCCGGGCCAGCGTGCCCTTGGGCAGCAGCAGCAGGGCTTCGCCCTTGCTGCTCATGCCGCCGGCGATGACGCGGGCATCCTCACCCGCGCCCCAGAAGGTGTCGAACCGGTTGGCCCCCTTAATCGCGCCGCCGGTATCCTGCGCCACCCACAGTCCGCTGGCTTCAGGCCGCTCCATCTTGAGCCAGACCGGTGCACCCAGCGGCACAAAGGCCGGATCGGCCGCCACGCTGCTTTCGCGCCGCACCGGCACGCCCAAAGCGCCCAGCGGCCCGTCACCGGTCAATTCGCGGAAGAACACGAAGCTCTTGTTCTCGCGCATCAGGGCGTCGCCGGCCGGCGGGTTATCGCGGACATATTGCATGATGCCCTGCATCGAACCCGCGTATTGCCCCGGCGCAGTTCCCAGCAAGCCGCGCTGGCGCATCACGCCGCCAATCCCGGTATAGGGGTGGCCATTCTGCCCGGCATAGCCGATCCGGATCACCGATCCATCGGGCGCACGAAGGCGGCCGGAACCCTGGATCTGGAGGAAGAACATCTCGGTCCGGTCCGCCGCCCAGGCAATTTCCAGCCCCTTACCCGCCAAGGCGCCATCATAGATCTGGCCGCGATCGTAATAGGGGACGAACTTGCCGCTCTCGTCATAGCGACCCAGCGGCATGGTGCCATTGGGATTGGGCGGGGCATCGCCCGGCCTGGCGCGGACCAGATCTGCCGGCAGGGCATAGACCGGCACCTCGAAACCGGGCTGGCGGGTGCGCACACCGGCGATCTCAGGCTCATAATAACCGGTGGCAAAGGCCTTGCCGTCACCGATCTTCACCGCTTCGAAATGCTGCGCGAAAAACCGCTGGGCCTGGCTGTCAGGCCACTTTGCCGCAGCATCACAGGGCAATTGCCAGTCGGCCGAACGGGTCAGGCCTGACAGATCATCGCGCGCGGTCAGCCGCGGGCAACTCTCGCGGAAGGCGGCCAGCGCGGCGGCCGCATCGGGTTGGGTAATGCCCAGACTGTCAATCGCCGGGCCAGCCCAGAACCCGGCGGCCAGCGCCGTGGTTGCGGCGACACCGGCCGGCGGCTGGAGTGCGGCTTGCGGCGCGGGAATGATCCGGCCGCAGGCGGCCAGCAGGACCAGCGCCAGCCCTACCGCAATATGCCCCAGCCGCATCCGGCGTCAGGCCTCGTCAGTCTCGTCGAGCAGCCAGTCGGGCGAGGCCGAGGTGACGTTGCGGCTGAAGGTCCACAGATCGCGCGCCTCGATCGCATCGTCGAGCGAACCGGCCACCACCTGTCCCTCGGCATTGCGGGTCACGGCGGCAATATCAGCGGCAAAGCGGATCGAAATCCGCGCCATCGGCGCCTGAAACGCGGCAGCAACGATCACGGCTTCCTCAATGCGGACCAGCCGGTTGTCGAGCACTTCGCCCGCGGCCTCGCGCGCAGCGATGGCAGCGGCAAAGCCTTCATAGACATCGCGGTCACACAGTTCGCCCAGCGTTTCCTTGTCGCCCTTCCAGAAGGCTTCGAGGATCATGCGATAGGCGCCCTTGGCCCCTTCGAGGAAGGCGGTGATGTCAAAGCGCCGATCCGCCGCGGCGATTTCGCGCAGGCCGCGTTCGATTGCCGGGGTCACCCCCGGCACCGGCATACGGACCGGAGCGGCGCTGCGGTCTGCCGCCTCACCACCGATCACACGCGGCGTCTCGGCCGGGCGCGGCCCCTGAATCACTTCCTCTTCATGCTCTGCGCGGCGACCCAGCACCGAATAAAGCCGCAGGCCCAGGAAGGCTGCGATCATGGCGAGGATGACGATCTCGACGGTCTTGTCCACGTGGCTCAGTCCCTGCCGCAGCAGCGCGGCGTTGCATTTCAATATGACTAAATAGGTGGCCAAGACAAATGAACAACGCGTGGACCCCGACCTGACGGGAATTTTTTGCGGCAAGTGGCGTAAGGCGGTCACAATACCGCAAAATCCTTTGCCGCCGAACCTGCACAATGCTAGGCGCGCGGCCAATTTGAAGTCCAATTCCAGCCGAAAGAACGCTGCACCATGTCCGACGAAGGCAACATCATTACCGACCTGGGGCTTGAAGGCCCTGCCATGAACGGCGCTGACACGGCTCCGGCCGCCGGGATTATCTCGCAGTACGTCAAGGACCTGTCGGTCGAGAACCCGAATGCACCGGATAGCTTCTCGTGGACCGATGCGCCGCAGATCGACGTGCAGTTCAACATCGGCGCCCGCCAGCTGAGCGACGAAGTGAGCGAGATCGAACTGAAGATCGCGCTGAAGTCGATCGGCGAAGCCGGCACGGCCTTCATCATCGACCTCTCCTATTGCGGCCTGCTGGGCATGCGCAATCTGGACGATGCCTCGAAGCACGCCTTCACCTATGCCGAAGCGCCGCGCATCCTGTTCCCCTTCGCCCGCCGCGTGATTTCCGATGCCGTCCGCGATGCCGGCTTCCCGCCGCTGCTGCTTGAGCCGATCGATTTCAACGGCATCTACCTGCAGCAGCTGGCCGCCCAGCAGGCTGAAGGCGAAGCGGCTTCGGCCGGGAACGCCTAAAGCCAGCGCCGGGCAGCCCGCTTGAGCCTGATCCGCAACGTCGGCACGATTGGTGGGCTGACAGCGGTCAGTCGGGTGTTTGGCTTTGCCCGCGATATGATCCTGGCCCGGGTGTTGGGTGCGGGGCTGGCGGCTGATGCGTTCCAATTGGCCTTTACCCTGCCCAACACCTTCCGCCGGCTGTTTGCCGAAGGCGCCTTCAGCGTCGCCTTCGTTCCGCTCTACAGCCGGGCCTTGCACGGACACGATGACCGGCCGGGCAGTGAACAGGCGGCCAGTCAGTTCGCTAACGATGTTCTGGCCGTCTTTGTCTGGGTGCTGGCGGCATTCAGCGCACTGGCCATGCTGGCGATGCCGGCGCTTGTCTGGCTGCTGGCCAGTGAATTCCAGAAGATCCCGGGCAAGTTCGAACTTGCCGTCACGCTTAGCCGGGTCACCTTCCCCTACCTGATGCTGGTCAGCCTGGTTGCGATGCTATCGGGCCTACTTAACGCCCGCTCGCGCTTCGCGCCGGGAGCAGCGGCGCCAATCCTTCTGAACCTCAGCCTGATCGCGGCACTGAGCCTGGCCTGGTTCACCGCCCGGGGGAATGATCACTACGCAGCCTGGGCGCTGGCAATCGGCGTTTCGGTGGCAGGCCTGCTGCAGCTGGTCTACCTGATCTGGGAGACCCGCCGGGCCGGGGTGCGCCTGAAACTTACGCTGCCCCGCCTGACGCCTGAGGTGCGGCGGCTTGGCCTGCTGATCCTGCCCGCCACGTTCGGAGCCGGGATTTATCAAATCAGCCAGTTGGTCGACACCTTCTTTGCCACCAGCCTGCCGCAGGGCTCGCTAACCTTGCTCAAGCTGGCCGATCGGCTCAACCAGATGCCGCTGGGGATCGTCGGCATTGCCTTGGGCACGGCGATCCTGCCGATGCTGTCGCGCCACATCCACACCGGCAACCGCGCCGAAGCGCAGCGGCTGCAAACCAACGCCTTCGAGATTGCCACGCTGCTGACCCTGCCGGCCGCTGCAGCGCTGGCCATCTGCGCACCCGCTTTCGTCACGGCCTTCTTCGTGGGCGGCAAGTTCCGGCCCGAAGATGGGGTCATCATGGCGCAGATCGTTGTCGCTCTGGTGGCCGGGCTGCCGGCCTATGTGATCGTCAAGATCCTCAACCCCGGCTTCTTCGCGCGCGAAGATACCCGAACACCGGTCTGGACTGCGCTGGCCTCGCTGATTTTCAACGTACTGCTCAACTTCTATGTGGTCCGGCAATATGGCATCGTCGGACTGGCCACGGCGACAGCCTGTTCGGCCAGCCTCAATTGCCTGTTGCTTTATATGATCCTGCACCGGCGCGGGTGGTTCCACTTCACGGCCAAGCTGGCCGGCCGGATCGCCCGCCAATTGATCGCCACGGCCGTGATGGGCGCAGCGCTATGGTTCCTTATGCCCATGCTTTCACCTTGGTTCGGAGCGAGCCTGTTTGACCGCGTCTGGTCACTGGCGGCGCTAGTTGGCACGGGGATGGCGGTTTTCTTCCTGGCAGCCTATCTGGTCGGCGCGATCGACCCCGATCTGGTTGCCATGCTGCGCCGCCGCACCAAGCGCGATGAGCGTGACGATGATATTCTGGAGGTTCAATAATTCCCATGCGCGTCGTTTCCGGTATCCAGCCCACGGGCAACCTGCACCTCGGCAACTATCTGGGGGCGATCCGCAACTGGGTGCGGATGCAGGATGATGTGACCGCCAGCGGCGGGCAGTGCCTCTATTTCCTGGCCGATCTCCACGCGATCTCGCAGCCGCACGTGCCGGCGGACCTGGCCGCGAACACCCGTGAGATGGTGGCCGCGCTGGTCGCCTGCGGGATCGACCCGGACCGTTCGATCCTGTTCAACCAGGCACAAGTGCCGCAGCACGCCGAACTGCAATGGCTGCTGAACGGCACGGCGCGCATGGGCTGGCTGAACCGCATGACGCAGTGGAAGGACAAGGCCGGCAAGAACCGCGAGGGGGCTTCGGTCGCGCTGTTCACCTATCCGGTGCTGCAGGCCGCCGACGTGCTGCTCTATCAGGCCACCCACGTTCCGGTGGGCGAGGACCAGAAGCAGCACCTTGAGCTGGCCCGCGACATCGCCCAGAAGTTCAACAACGATTTCGGCAACGGGGAAGAGGTCTTCACCCAGCCCGATCCGATCATCCCGGCCGAAGCCGCGCGGATCATGTCGCTGCGCGATGGTTCGGCCAAGATGAGCAAGTCCGATCCATCGGACATGAGCCGCATCAACCTGACCGACGATGCCGATACGATCATGGCCAAGGTCAAGAAGGCCAAGACCGATCCCGAACCGCTCCCGTCGGACAAGGGCGGGCTCGAAGGCCGTCCCGAAGCTGCCAACCTGGTCGGCATCTATGCGGCCATGGCGGGTGAGAGCCAGGACGCCGTGCTGGCCCGCTTTGGCGGCGAGGGCTTTGGCAAGTTCAAGCCTGCGCTGGGCGAATTGCTGGTCGAAAGCCTGGCCCCGATCAACGCCCGCTTTGTCGAGCTGCGGCAGAACCGCGCCGCGCTGGATGCCATTCTGCAC
>CAWUNP010000039.1:0-8481 GCA_963923805.1 uncultured Novosphingobium sp.
ACCGGAGCCGCGGCAAGTGAAGGCCAAGCATCAACGGCTGGTTCTGGCGCTGATCGCGCTGGTGGCGCTGCTGGGGGCCGGCGCGCTGGCCGCCTGGGCGCTGCGCAGCCAGGCTTCGTTCTTCTATCTGCCGGCTGAATATGCCGCCAATCCGCCCGAAGCGGGCCGGGCGGTGCGGCTGGGCGGAATGGTTGAGAAAGGCTCGATCAAGACCGCGGCCGATGGGGTGACGATCCAGTTCGTGATCCACGATGACAAGGCCCGCGTGCCGGTGACCTTCAAGGGCATCGTGCCCGATCTGTTCGTCGAAGGATCGGGCGCGGTCGCCGAAGGTCGCCGTCAGCCCGACGGGACGTTCCTGGCCGATAATGTCCTTGCCAAGCACGATGAAAACTATGTCCCGCGCGAAATGAAGGACATGACCAAGGACGAGGCCCGCAAGGCCATCGCGGAAACCCAATGATTGCCGAATTCGGCCTTGCCGCCCTGTGTCTGGCCGCCGCACTGGCGGCCTTGCAGCTGATTGCCGGCGCGCTGGCGCTGACCCCGCGCGGCGCTGCCCTGGGCGGGATCGTGCGGCCGGTGGCCATGGTGCAGGGCGTGCTGGTGGCGCTGTCGTTCGCGGCGCTGGTCACGCTGTTTGCCCAGACCGATCTGTCGGTTGAGCTGGTCGCCAAGAATTCCCACTCGATGAAGCCGCTGATCTACAAGATCACCGGCACCTGGGGGAACCATGAAGGTTCGATGCTGCTGTGGGTCATGATCATGGGCCTGTCGGGCTGCTTCGTCGCCGCGGTGGAGCGCCGCCTGCCCGAACGGACCATGCTGGCAACCCTGGCCGGGCAGGCCTTCGTCAGCCTGGGGTTCTATGCCTTCCTGCTGATTTCATCGAACCCGTTTACCCGCCTGAGCTCACCCGCGCTCGAAGGGGCAGGGCTTAACCCGCTGCTGCAGGATCCCGGTCTCGCCTTTCACCCGCCGCCGCTTTACATTGGCTATGTCGGCCTGTCGGTCGCTTTCAGTTTTGCCATCGGCGCGCTGGTCACCCGCGAGGTTGGCCCGGCCTTTGCCCGCGCGATGCGGCCCTGGGTGCTGGGATCGTGGTTCTTCCTGACCCTGGGGATCACCGCCGGATCCTATTGGGCCTATTATGAGCTCGGCTGGGGCGGCTGGTGGTTCTGGGATCCGGTCGAGAATGCCAGCCTGATGCCGTGGCTGGCGGCAACGGCCCTGCTGCATTCGGTCTCGGTCCTCGCCGCGCGCAATGCGCTGCGGGCCTGGACGGTGATGCTGGGCGTGGTCGCCTTCTCGATGTCGATGGTCGGCACCTTCCTGGTCCGCTCGGGCATCCTCACCTCGGTCCACGCCTTTGCCGTCGATCCGGAACGGGGCAGCTTTATCCTGGGCCTGCTGGCGCTGAACATCGGCGGCGCGCTGGTGCTGTTCGGCCTGCGCGCTTCCAGCGTGACCGAAGGGGAGCGCTTTGCCGCAACCTGCCGCGAAGGCGCGCTGGTGTTCAACAATGTCATGCTAAGCGCGATCCTGGGGATCGTGCTGGTCGGCACGCTCTATCCGCTGCTGGCCGAGGCGCTGGGGGCCAAGGTTTCAGTCGGTCCGCCCTATTTCAACCCGGTCAGCGCGATCTTTGCCGTGCCGATGCTGGTGGTGCTGGCGGTTGGCCCGCTGCTGCGCTGGCGGCGCGATAGCCTGGCGCGGATCAAGGCGCAGGTGGCCGTTCCGGCGCTGCTGCTGGTGGGAACCCTGTTGTGGGCGGCAAGCCAGGCGGTCGGGCTCCTGCCGGCGCTCGGCCTCGGCCTGTCAGCGGCGCTGGCCGTGGCGAGCCTGCTGCCGCTGCTCGGACGCAAGCTGCGTCAGATCAAGCTGCCGCTGTGGGGCATGGTCGTGGCGCACTTCGGCATCGCGGTCGCGCTGCTTGGCATGGCGAGCGATGCGGCCTTTACCACCGAGCGCCTTGTTGCCGTGCAGCCGGGCGATACGGTCGAGGTTGGGCCGTGGCAGGTTCAGTTGCAGCGGATCGAACCCGTCGCCGGGCCGAACTGGACCGCGCTGCGCGGCGATCTGGCCGTCAGTTACAAGGGCGGCGCGGTGAGCGAACTGCACCCCGCCGCGCGGACCTTCTGGGCGCCGCCGAACGAGACCAACGAGGCCGCGCTCAAGACCCGCTGGAACGGGCAGCTCTATGCCGTGCTCGGCCAGGAAACGAGCGGTGGCCGTTGGCAATTGCGGCTGTGGTGGAAGCCGTTCGTGCCGATGATCTGGTACGGCGGCCTGCTGATCGCGTTTGGCGGCCTGTTGGCGCTGTTTGGCCGCCTGGTGAGCGACCTCAAGCGCCTGGTGGCGCGCGACAAGATCGCCTACCGCCGGACGAGGCAGGGCCGATGAGCGCGCCGAAACACGCATCGCGCTGGACGCTGTGGCTGCCTTTGGCGCTGTTTCTGGGCTTCGTCGCGCTGGTCATGGTCGGGCTCTACCGCCCGGCTGATCGCGAAGTAGCCAGCACGATGATCGGCAAGCCATTGCCCCAGTTCAACTTGCGGGCCGCCTCGGCAGACCGGCCGGGTCTGGCGCGCGCCGATCTGGCCGATGGCCAGCCGCGGTTGCTTAACATCTTCGCCTCGTGGTGCGTCCCTTGCGCGGTCGAGGCGCCGCAACTGGCCGCGCTCAAGGCGCAGGGCGTGGAGATCGCCGGGGTGGCAATCCGTGACCGGCCGGAAGACGTCGCCGCGTTTCTGACCCGCAACGGCAACCCGTTCACCCGGATCGGTGCGGATGACCGGTCCGAAGTGCAGTTCGGGATCGGTTCGTCCGGCGTGCCGGAAACCTTCGTGATCGATGGCAAGGGCACGATCCGTTACCAGCACATCGGCGAGATCCGGCCCGAGCACCTGCCGCTCCTGCTGGAGAAGCTGCAGGAGGCCGGGCAATGATGCGGCTGCTGCTGACCTGTCTGGCGCTGGTTTTCGCGCTGCCGGCCATTGCACAGGACGGGGTGCCGCCAGCGCCCTATGCCAATGTCCAGCTGTCTGATCCGGCGCAGGAGGCCAAGGCCCACGCGCTGATGCTCACGCTTCGCTGTCTGAAGTGCCAGAGCCAGTCGATCGCCGATTCCGACGCGTCGATGGCCGGTGATATGCGCAGCCTGGTGCGCGAGCGGATCGCCGCTGGAGAAGATCCCGAATCAATCCGCGCCTGGCTGGTTGAGCGTTACGGCGATTATGTCAGCTACCAGCCGCGCGTGACCAGCCTGACCTGGCCGCTTTATGCCATTCCGTTGCTGCTGCTGCTGGGTGTTGGCCTGGTCCTGCGGCGGCGCTTGCGCCGGGGAGGCGAACAATGAGCCCGCTGTTCACCTGGGTGCTGGTGATCCTGACCGCGCTTGCCGCCTTTGCCCTGGCGGTGCTGCTGCGCGCCCCCCGCCGCGGGTGGGAGGCGATCGCTGCAGCGCTGATGGTTGGCATGGCTGCCTATGCCTTGCAGGCGAGCCCGGGGCAGCCCGGCGCGCCCAAGCAAGGGGCTGAACAGGTTGCCAAGAGCGGGGCGGCGCTGGTTGAGGCGCGCCAGCAGCTGGCCCAGGCCCAGGCAAGCGGGCAAGGCCTTAACCGCTGGCTGGTGATCGGTGATGCCCTGGCACGCAACGGCCAGTATGGCGATGCGGCCGGCGTTATTCTGGGCGCGGTTGAGCAGGATCCGAAGAATGCCGATGCCTGGCTGGCCATGGCCAATGCCCTGGTCGGTCATGCCGAAGGCAATCTGACCCCGGCGGCGCTCTATGCCTATGGGCGGGCGGCGCAGGCCGATCCGGCGCATCCCGGCCCGCCTTTCTTCCTGGGGCTGGCACTGGCCCAATCGGGCAGGCTGGCCGAGGCCCGCGGCCTGTGGGCGGAATTGCTGGCGCGCAGCCCCAAGGAAGCGCCGTGGCGCGCCGATCTGGCCGAGCGGCTTCAGCGGCTGGATGCCTTTATCGCCATGCAGGCGAAGCAGCAGAACGGACCGCCTCGGTAAGCCGCGTTGCGGGCGCTCAAACACACTGCTAATCGCACACACCTTGCGGCAGGGGGCGGGTCGAGTCTCGCCGTTTATGGGACGCAGAGATGATCAATACCGCGAAGACAGAAAGCGGAGCAGCCGCTGCCCAATTTGCCCACGAACATGGTCACGGCCAAGGCCACGCCCAGGGGAGCCTGGCCAAGCTGGCGCTGGGCGCAATCGGCGTGGTGTTCGGCGATATCGGCACCAGCCCGCTTTACGCATTCCGCGAAACCTTCGCCTCGCACCACGGCGTGCCGGGCATTCAGGTCGATCCGGTGCATATCACCGGCGTGCTCAGTCTGGTGTTCTGGTCGATGATGATCGTGGTGACGTTCAAATACGTCCTCACCATCATGAAGGCCGACAACAAGGGCGAGGGCGGCAGCCTGGCATTGCTGGCGCTGATCAATCGCAAGTCTGAAAACCGCAAGTGGACCGGGCCATTCGTGCTGCTGGGCGTGTTTGCGACCGCGCTGTTCTATGGCGATTCGATGATCACCCCGGCCATGTCGGTGCTTTCGGCCACCGAGGGTCTGCAATACGTGAACCCGGGCTTCCAAGCCTGGATCGTGCCGATTGCGGTGGCGATCCTGTTTGGCCTGTTCGCGATCCAGTCGCGCGGGACTGAGCGGGTGGGCCGGATGTTCGGGCCGATCATGCTGCTCTATTTCGGCACCCTGGCGACCCTGGGGGTGATGCACCTGGCGGCCATGCCACAAGTGGTTCTGGCCACGATCAATCCGCTCAATGCCCTGAACTTCTTTGCCACCGATGGCTTCCGGGCCTTTGTGGCGATGGGTTCGGTCGTGCTGGCCGTAACCGGGGCTGAAGCGCTTTATGCCGATATGGGGCATTTCGGACGCAAGCCGATCGGGGTGAGCTGGATGGCCTTTGTCCTTCCCGCGCTGATGCTCAATTACATGGGGCAGGGGGCGCTGATCCTTTCGCAGACGCCGGAACAGGCGGCGCTGCTGATCAAGGATCCGTTCTTCCTGATGATCCCCGATGCCGTGCGCCTGCCCGTGATCTTCCTGGCGCTGCTGGCCACGATCATCGCTAGCCAGGCGGTGATTTCCGGCGCCTTCAGCCTGACCCAGCAAGCGGTCCAGCTGGGCTTCATGCCGCGGATGCAGATCAAGCACACCAGCGCCGCCGCCGCCGGGCAGATCTATATCCCGGTGATCAACTGGGCGCTGATGATCGCAGTGATCTTCCTGGTGCTGTTCTTCCGTTCATCCAGCAACCTGGCCGCCGCCTATGGCATCGCGGTGACGGGGGCGATGTTCATCGACACCATCCTGCTCGCCGCCGTGCTGGTCACGCTGTGGCGCTGGCCGCTGTGGAAGGCGGCCCCGCTGGTGATCGCCTTCATCATTGTCGACATGGCCTATCTGGGCGCCAACCTGCTCAAGGTGCCGTCGGGCGGCTGGGTGCCGCTGGTGATCGGCCTGGCGATCTTCACCCTGCTGACCTCGTGGTCGCGCGGCCGCGCGCTGATGCGCGCCTCGATGGCGGATGGCGCGATCCCGATGGAGGTTTTCGCCAAGAGCGCCCATTCCAGCGCCACCCGCGTACCCGGCACGGCGATTTTCATGGCCTCGACCGCTTCGGGCGTGCCGTCGGCGCTGCTCCACAATATCAAGCACAACAAGGTGCTGCACGAACGCGTGGTGATCCTGACCGTGGCGATCCAGGACGTGCCCTTCGTTGACGAGGCGGAGCGGTGCAGCGTGAAGGACCTTGGGCAGGGCTTTTACCGGATGTCGCTGCGCTATGGCTTCCTGGAGGAGACCGACGTGCCGGCCGCGCTCAAGCGCGCCGACATCTGCGGCGGTCCGTTCGAGATGATGAAGACCAGCTTCTTCCTCTCGCGCCAGACGCTGTTGCCCTCGGCCAAGCCGGGCATGGCGCTGTGGCGCGAAAAGCTGTTCGCGTGGATGCTGCGCAACGCCGCCAGCGCGATGGAGTTCTTCCGTTTGCCGACCAACCGCGTCGTCGAGCTCGGCAGCCAGGTCGAGATTTAGGCCGCGGCCCTTTCCCGCTGCCCCGGGCCGGACCCGGGGCCAGCGGCAGGTGTCAGTTGCGCAGTCGCTCGATCGCCTGGGCCAGCGCGACATAGAGCTTGCCCATATCGCTGCTCAGCAGGGTAACGCCAAGCGCGTGGCCATCGCGGGTGGACAGCAGCTGGCGTAGCATCGCCTCGAAATCGTGGATATAGCGGCTGACGTGTTCGCGGAAGCCGGGCTCATCCTGGAACAGGCGGGCGATCCCCTTGCTGTCTGCCGGATCGAGCAGCTTGACCGCACGGCGCGTGAACACGCCGCGATCGCCTTTGAGATAGGCGGCCCAGGCCGTGTCGGAAACGTCCGTATCCATTGCCTTGGCAATGTCGATCGCGTTGGAATTGAGCGCTTCGGTGATCAGCGCGACGCGGCGGGCAAAGTCATTATCGACCTGCTCCTCGGCCCGCGCCCGGGTTTGGGCCACGCGCCGCTCAAGGTTGCCGGCCAGTTCGTTGACCTTGGCCAGCTGATCACGCAACTGGATCGCCGCATCACGGCTGACGCCCGAAGCGCGGGCGCTGGCCGCTTCCAGCTGTTCAGCAACATCGGCAATCCGGGCCTGCACTGCGGCGTCAATCGCCGTGCTGCTTTGTTCAGCCAGGCGTTCAGCCAGAGTGCTGATCGCTGCCGCGCTGCCGCTTTCAAGCTCACCCACGGCTTCGCGGGCCGCAGCAGTCAGGGCCTCGATCGCGCTATTGAGCTCGGCCTGGGCCAGTTCGGCCAGGGCCAGGCTTTCGCCGCGCGTAGCCGTGAGAACCTGCTGGATCCCGCCAAGCGCGGCGGCCTGCGCCGCGGTCTTGCCGCTGATTTCGCCCAGCAGGGTATCGCTGCGTTCGATATTGCTGAGCAAGCCGGCGCCGCGGACTTCGGCTTCGCTGGCGGCATCGCGCAGGGATGCCGTGCGTTGCTCAATCTCGGCCAGCCGGGCTTCGCTGGTGCCGATGGCCGCGGGCAGTTCGGTTGCGGCGTGGGTGGCACTGGCCCGGATCAGCTCGAGCAGGCGGACCGAATTGTCAGTCAGTTCAAGGATGGTCTTGTCGGTTCCGGTCAGCGCCTCGCGGCTGGCGGCGAGGCGGTCAGCCAGGGCTGCCAGGCTGGCGCCGAGATCATCCTGCGCGGCCCCGCCCAGTGCCGCGGCCTCGCGGATCTTCTCGGCAAAGGAGTCCAGCTGGGCGGCAATCTCACCGGTGTAGGACACCATTTGCCGGGCCCGCTCCTCCTGCTCGGCACGGCGCGTGGCGAGCACGGCATCAAGCGCGTCGAACTGGGCCTTGAGGGTATCGCCAAATTCTTCGTGCCGGGCTGCCAGATCGCTGCGGCGGCGTTCGAGTTCTTCGGCAAAGAGCCGGTCACGTTCGACCAGGCGCTGGTCAACATCATCGGCTTCACGGGCCAGCTCGGTCAGGCGATTGCGCGCCGATTCCAGCGCCCGTTCGTCGATGTCGCTGATCTGGCCGATGGCGTTGCGCAGATCATCGACCAGGCGGCCGATCGCGGCTTGCCAGGCCTCCAGCGCCACGGCTTCAGCCTCGCGCAGGGAGCGGCCAATCGCCGCGCCTTCATCGCGCACTGCGTTAAGCCGCGAACGCAGCGATACCAGGCTCTCCTCTTCGCTGCGGTCAAGCAGGGTGCGGGTTTCGGCCAATTCCGCGGCAAGGGCGCTCGCCCGCGTGCGAATGCTGGCCAGGGCAGCAACTTCATGCGCGTCAAGCTCACCGCGGAAGGCTTCACCGCGTTCGGCCAGTTCGCCGAAGCGCGCATTGGCAATCGTTTCTAGCTGTTCGGTCTGGCGGGTAAATTCGGCCAGCGCGGTGTCGATCTTGTCGGTCAGCGCGGCGACCTGGCGTTCGCTGGCCTGGCCAAACTGGTTCAGGCGGTTGAAGCCGCTGACCAGATCCTCGATCTGGGCCGTGGCGGTGTGGCCGGCGGCGGCAATCGTGTTGGTGACATCCTTGGCCGAGCTGGCGATCACCGGCAATTGGCCGCGCAGCTTTTCCATATTGTCGAGCGCGGCAGCACTGACCGAGCCCAGCGTTTCGACCCGGGTGCCATTGTCTGCCACCAGGCTGGCCAACTGCTCGGCGTGCTGGGAAAGCCGCTCGGTCGCAACGCGCCCAAGCGCTTCAAGATCGCGCGACTGGGCGGCGATGAATTCGCGGGCCAGGCTAAGTTCGCCGTTAACCGTACTCAGTCGCAGTTCGAGTGCGGTGGATTCGCGCGCCAGCGCTTGGGCAACCGCGCTAAACCGGTTGGCCTCGCGGGTGCTGTTGCGCATGATCAGCAACCAGCCGGCCGCGATCAGCAGCACCGGGGCCGACCAATCCGCCAGCCAGCCGGTCCATTGGGCGGGCGTGCCGCCGGTCAGCAT
>CAWUNP010000040.1:0-8376 GCA_963923805.1 uncultured Novosphingobium sp.
GCTTACCACCGATCCGAAATTCTCGAACCCGTTCCGCTAAGGCAGGATCGCAGCCGGATCAGACAAAGCCGAGGTTGGTCCCCAGCGTCGATCCGGCAAAGTTCTTGAGATTGGGGAATACCGTCGGCAGATCGCTGGCCGCAACCCCGAACCAGCTGGCCAGGGTAGCGCCATACTGATCGACCGACATGGTCGGGATCAGGCGCCCCTGCCCGATATCGTCAGGCCCGTTGTTCGCCAGCGTCGGGTTGATGCCGTAAAACCGGCCGCCATTGACCGCCCCGCCCAGCGCGAAATGCATCGAACCCCAACCGTGATCGGTGCCATCATTGTTCGCGGTCAGCGCACGGCCAAAGTCCGAAGCGGTGAAGGTTGTCACCTTGCTGGCCACGCCCAGTTCAACCGTGGTGTCATAGAATGCGCGCAGGGCGTTGGCGGCATTCTGCATCAGCACCGGATGCAGCGTGCCAAGCCCATCATGGGTATCGAACCGGCCAGTCGAAACGAAGAAGACCTGCCGCTTGGCCCCCAGTTCCTGGCCCACGGAAATCAGCTTGGCGACAAGTTGCAATTGCGCGCCCAGCGAGCTGGACGGATCGACAGCAGCGGGGAACGGGGTATTGGTAACCGGCGCAATGCTGAGGGCATTGGCCACCAGCGCCTGCAGTTCAAGCGCGCGCTTGCCAATGTCACTGACCGCAACCTGGAAATCATGCTTGCCGCCCGGATTGGCAATCAATTGGCGCAGCATGGTGGCCGCCGCCGCCGAGCCATTCAGGCTGGTCCGGGCATTCAGGGCGATCGGACCGCTGGTCGATACGGCATATTGCACCGCGGCGCGGCCGGTCAGGAACACGGCATTGCCGGATGGATTGATGCAGGTGAGCGAGGCATTGCCATTGCCAGACTGCAGGAAATCACCGATCCGCCCGCCCCAGCCGGTGGCCGCGCCTTCCGGCGAAGAGGCCTGCCAATAGCTTTGCTGGTCATTGTGGCTGAGCAGCTTGGGCGGCAGCTGGACCGAGCGGGCCTGATACTGCGCCTTGGTAGTCGGCTGGACCAGCGTGCCGACATTCAGCATCACTGCCATTTTCCCGGCATTGAAAATCGGCAACAGTGGGGCCAGCCCTGGCGCGAGGGCATACTGTGCCCCGCCCGGCAGCGGCGTGGTCGGATTGAGCAGCGTCGCCTGCAGTGCGGCCTGGCTGTGCGCGAAACTGGGCCGCTGCGATGCGTAAAAGGCGTGCCGCGCACTGTCATAGGGCGGCAGGGTGTTGGCGTAATCGTTGCCGCCATAGAAGAAGACGCAGACCAGCGCCTTGTAGTCACTCGCAGTGGCGGCTGCCGCCTCGCCCGATGCGGCCAGGTTCAGCACGAACGACGATGCCTGACCGGCGATCGACAGCGCCGAAGCGCGCTTCAGGAAGGCGCGGCGTGATTGGTCCATGGTCATGTCCGTCCGCCCCCTCAGCGCTGCACAAGATATTCGGGTGAAGCCATGACCAGCACGATCGCGGCCTGGATCCGGTTGGTGATCCCGGCACTGGTGGCCACCGAGATCGTATCGAGCGCGGTCTTCATTAGTGCGATCGTTGCTGCGCTGATCTGGCCCGCCGCCAGGATCAGGTTAAGTTCGTTGAGCAGCGCCAGACTGTCCGGCGCGAGCGGCGTCAGCGCATCGTAGTTCGGCTTGGCATCGCCCGCACCGTTTACGATCAGGGCTTGCATATAGTTGATATAGGCAATCACCGACGGTTCGTTGGCGATCTGGAATTCGGGTGCGACCAGCCCCTTGCTGGCAATCGTGGTGCCCGGCGGGGTGTAACCCGGCCGGAACCAGTTGAACACGCTGGGGGCATGGCCCGGGCTTTCGGCGAGCCGGGTGGCCGATGATGAGGTATTGCCAAAGGACCAGGCATTGGTGGGCGAAGTGACCCCAAACGCGCGCGCCCATTGCACCAGCCGGACCACCGGTTCGCGCAGCTTCCCGAAGCTAGCGCTATCGACCTGGCTGTCATCGCGGGCTTCGGCATCGGTCAGGATCGCCTGGATCACGGCCTTCATATCGCCGCGCACGCCGCTGCCGTTGTTAACGAAGACATTGGCGACCCGGTTGACATAGGCTGGCGAGGGGTTGCTGGTCACCATGCGCTGGATCAGCTGCTTCGATACGAATGGCGGCAGGCTGGCATGGGCAAACAGGCCGTCCAGCGCCATGCGCCGCGCGGTCGCCCCGTCATGGCCCGCCGGGATCGAAATCCCGAGGAAGTTGATTGCACCGGTTTCGTGCAGGCCCGGGTTGACCACCATCGGCAAGCGCATCCGCGCCGGGGTGGAATTGTCGCTGTTGGCGAACAGGTATCCGGTCCACACCCGGGCGAGCTGGCTGACATCGTCCTGGGTATAGGTCGGCACCGGGTTGCCGCCCGAGGTCACCGGCGTGCCATCCATGTTGAGCTGGTTAAGCCCGATCGTGAACAGCTGCATCAGTTCACGGGCATAGTTCTCATCCGGGATCGAGCCAGTGGCCGGATTGGCTTTGGTGTTGCCCAGGAAGGTCAGGTAATAGCCCATCGCCACGCTGGTCGATACGCCCTCCATGATATCGCGGTAATTGCCGAAGGCATTGTCCCACAGGACATCAAAGTAGGCGGCCATGATGAATGGCTCCCACTGGGCCCCGAACCCGTCGATCGAGGTCACCCACATATTGAGCAGCGACAGGCCGACGCGCTGGCGCAACACATCGGCGCTGCTGATCAGCTGCGACCACATCATCGGATCGAAGCCGTTGTTGGTGTTGATATTGGCCGCCGCGTCGTAACCCCCGGCCATCAGGAAGTCCCAGAACTTCTGGGGCCGCGGCATGGCGAATTGCGCGTTAAGCCAGGCATTGATCGACGATCCTGCCAGGGCCGTGATCTCGGCCTTGCCATAGCCGATCGCCGCCTGGGACAGAAACCGCGAGGCCTGGGCCTGAGACAACGGCGCAACTGTTGGCGTGGGTGTTGGGGTTGGCAGGGGGGTGCCGCTTCCCGTTCCGCTGCCACCCGAACCGCAAGCAGCCAGCGTGGCCGCGGCAGCCGCGCCCGCGGCAGTCCTTAGCCCCAGCGGCAGGCCCCGGTCTTGCGCTCTATCCGGGTTGTCAGCCAGCGGATTGGACGCCGGATCGGAACTTGCAGCCGCATCGGCCCCTGTCAGAGCGTCAGTCATTGCCCCCCCTCGGCAATAAGGACGCGGTTCCAGCTTCCCGGCTGAAACCGGCACTTGCCATTTTCGCGGCGGTCATCTGCCAACCGACCCCGACCCCGCACGAAGGCTAAGCGGCCAATCGCTGAAATGGAATAAGCCGCTGGCCACTTTTCCGCAGCCGGCATGGCCCGCTCCATCAGTTGCGCGTCACCATGATCTGCGCAATGCGCCGGCGGCCCTCGTGGCGTTCAAGCTGGACGATCGCATCGATCGTATTGGTCACATAGGCGATGATATCCTGCCGGGTTAGCCGCGTGCCGGCCTGAAGCGCGATCAGCGCCAGCTGCTCGATCGCACCGGCCGGACTGTCAGCATGGATGGTGGAAAGCGAGCCCGGATGCCCGGTATTGATCGCCCGCAGGAAGGTCAGCGCCTCGCTACCGCGAACCTCGCCCAGGATGATCCGGTCAGGACGCATCCGCAGTGCCGCCTGCAACAGATCGTCCGCCGTGACCCGGGCCTCGCCCAGGGCGCCCTTGACGGCCAGCAGGGACACCGAATTGGCCGCCGGCATGACCACTTCCGCCGTATCCTCGATCAGCAGCAGGCGCTCGTCTGCCGGGATCTCCTTGATCAGGGCATTGAGGAAGGTGGTCTTGCCGGTGGACGTCCCGCCCGAGATCAGCACGTTGCGCCGCCCCCGCACCAGATCGCCCAGGTAGGCCGCCAGGGCTGCCGGGCTATGGTCGGTCGGATTGGCCAGCGGCGGCCGATCAGGCTGGCCGCGTGCGAAGGCAACATCGTCGAAGGCCCCATCGCCCAGGTAATCGCCAAGCGTCAGGTCCGGGACAACGTGCTTGCGGATGGCAACGGCAAAGCCGCTCCGCGTCGCCGGCGGCGCAACAATCTGCACCCGGGCGCCATCGGGCAGGGTCGCGGCCAGCAAGGGATATTCCCGATTGATCCCCTGATGGGCCAGGCCGGCGACCTGCCGGGCCAATCGCCACAGGTTGTCTTCATCAAGCTCCGGCAGGGCGTGCCGTTCCAGCCCGCCGCCTATCGTTTCGATCCAGACCTCGCCGGGCTGATTGATAAACAGGTCGGTTACCTCACCCCGGGCCAGAAAGGGCCGCAAGGGAGCGAGATAGGCATCCAGATAGCGCAGGGGAGCCTTGGCCATCATCGGACCGGGGGCGTTCCACCGAAATCGAGATCGCGCGCGACCAGAACCGCAACCTGGGCGCCTTCGCGCACTTTCACCGTGGCGGCGCGCTGGGTGCCGGGCGCGAGCGAACGGCCAACCTCGGCCGCCGTGGCCGGCAAGCCGACATAGACCCCGGCACTATCGCGCGGCAGCGAGGCCAGGTTCACCCCGACAGTCAGCGCCGATTGCAGCACGGCATTGCCGAACCGCTCAAGAAAATGGGTGTTGACCCGCCCTGGTACGCCAGCCCCGCCCATCGCATCCGTAACCGGCGAACCGATGCGGATCGCCACCCCATCGGGCCGGATCAGGCGGTTCCAGGTAACCAGCACCCGGCGCAGGCCGGCGCCGGTTTCTGCTTTGAATTCCCCGATCAGCCGGCTGCCGCGGGGAATGAGCACGCGGGTTCCGTCAAAGCTGCGCACATCCTGCGAGACGATCGCCCGGGCCAGCCCCGGACGATCCGAATCAAGCGGGGTTTCCAGGGTTGCAGCGATTATCGCCCCCTGGGGAATGATCGAGCCGCGGTTGCGAATGATGGTGGCCCGGACAGCATCATCGCCGCTGTCGGCCGGCGTGGCTGCACCATTGACGGCTGCGCCGGTTCCAGAGGTCATATCGACCACCAGGGCTGGCTCGTTGCCGCGCGGGCGCCGGGTAATGATGGCTACAGCCGCCGCCGCTGGCCGGGCTGCACCGGATGCCAAGGGCGCGCGCGGGATCACCGGCGGCTGGTTGGCCACTGGCGGGTTGGCCCCACCCCGGCCCGGATCGGCCAGCGGCGCAGCAAGCGGGGCCGGTTCGGCCGGAGGAATCACCAGTTCAGGCGCAGGCGCCGGGGGACCGCTGACCTGATCGCGCGACCTGGCGCCCTGGATATCGTCCAGCATCGCCCGGCGATTGGCATCAAGATAGAGGAACAGCCCCAGCCCCAGCAGCAGGGCCAAAGCGATCAGCAAGGGCAGCGGCACGGCCTCCCGCGGGAGTTCGATCTGCGGCGCAAGGTCGTCCGGCGCGTCAGTCATGTCCGGCCCCGTCCTTGCGCAGTGCCAAGGCCCGCGCCTTGCCCTGGATGAACACCAGACGGCGCGGCACACCTTCCAGCACGAATACGCCATCGCGCATCAGGCCGTTGACCAGCGCGAGATGGCCCGGTGCATCTTCGCGGTAAACCGCCGGTAAGGCGACATCATCAGGCCAACGGAGTGAAGTGGACTGACCATCATCGGAAATGCTTTCCGGCCACAGGCTACGATCGCCCTTCAGCTCATAGCGGGCGGCTTGCTCTGGCACGGCCTGTTCCGGCCCTGGCGGGATCGCCGGATAGACGAAGTTCAGGACATAGGGCTGGATCCGCGCCGCACCGCTGCTTTCCGACAGGGTGAAGGCATAGCTGCGCTGGTCGGTGATCACGGTCAGGTTGGTTGGCAGCGCGCCCGGCGCGGGCTTGACCACCAGGGCATCGGCGCGGCGGCTGACCTGGGTTTGCCACGTCCCAGGATCGCCCAGGGTCACGAGTTCAATCCGCTCGTCCGGCGAAAACCGGATGGTCACGGCATAGCCCTCTGCCAGCCGCAGCGCGACCACCTCGTCCGGATCGTAAGCCACCGACTGGATCCGGGGATCGGCCAGACCCGGTGTCGGCACAACCTCGGCCGCCAGCGGCGCGGCGAGCATGGCCAGAGCGGCCATCAGGTACGCAGACCGCATCAATTGCCACCGACCCGCCGCATCGGCATGGCGGCCGCGCCTGCGGCAACCGGCGCGGCAGCTGGCGCTGCGACAGGCGTTGCTGCCGGCAGGGGTTGCGGGGCCAGTTCCTGATCCCTGCGATATTCGATCACCTGGAAGCCCAGCGGATTGGCCAGCCGGTCATCCAACGAAAGCGGCTCACCGGTGTAGCGGAACCGGATCTGCGCAACATAACGTCCGGTGGCGACGGCACCTTGCCCGGGATCGCGCCGCTCTGTGGTGAAGCGCACCTGCACGCCATCCGGACCCGAGGGCGTGACGCTTTCGATCATCGTGTTGACCAGCGCGGCGCGCGGATAGACGTTGAGCGGGCTCAGTGCGTTCGAGATCGGCATCAGGGCCAGATAGTCACGCCGGGCCACGCCGCCCGACCACAGCGCGACCTTCTTGTACTGCTGGGCCAGACTGTTGATGTCGAAACTTTCGCGGGCAATGACATATTGTGCCAGCATCGAATGGGTCAGCGCGGTGTTGGGCTTGACCGTGGCCGGGTGGGTCCCTTCAAGCACCTGGACATAGCCGGTCGTCCGATCAACCATCACGGTATAGGGTACCACGGTCTTGATCGGAGCCAGCGCAATCAATGCCAGGGCTTCCAGCGCGGCGATCGCAATGGCGATAGCCGCAACGATCCAGGCGATACGCCGCGACCGCGCGGCATCGGCGGCGCGGTCTGCGCCCCAGCTGCGCGCTTCGGCATAGTAGGCCTCGCGGTCGTCGTCAGGCTCAAGTGGCGTGTTGGTTTTGGTCATATCAGATCATCCCGCCGCCTCGCCCCAAGCGATTGGCGCTGTAACGTGCGCCGCCCGGTCTGCCCCAGTGGCATGACGGCAAATTGCGGTTCGAAATTCCGGTCCTGCGCGGCCGGGTGCGGCTGAACGCGGCGTCGTGGCGCCAGCAGGCCGTCATCCTGCCGCTCCTGACGCAGGCTCAGCGCGGTGGCTGCCGCGGCAATTTGGCGCGACCGGCTCTGCCCCGGTTCAACCCGACCGGGCAGGTATTCGGCGGCAGGCAGCGCCGGCTGTAGCAGCCCTTGCAGCCATCCGGCGGGCTGCCGGAGCGGCCAGGCTAGCCCCAGCCCGATAGAGGCGGCGGCAGCCAGCACGGCGAGCAGGCACAGGGCGAAGACGGTCGCCGTGCCATGGATCTGCTGCGGCAAGGCCCCCACCGGCTGGGCCGCAGCCAGCAGGGCCTGGAGCGCCCGCACCTGCGGCTCGATGATCCCCAATTGCAGGGCGAGCGCGGCCGGCACGGCCAAAGCCGCAAAGAAGGTTCCCGCCACGGCCCGCAGCCAGCCCATGAACAAGCCGCGGGAAGCCTCGAACAGCAGGCAGGCCAGCAGCAGCGGGCCGATCGCCAAGAGGAAACCCATCACGATCCTGACCCCGGCCAGCCCGGCCAGAGCGGAAGCAACCAGTGTCCCGATCGCGGCGTTGACGCTGGTCGCGGCAGCATCGGGCAGGGTGCCGGGAGCAGGGGGCGGAGCCGGAGCCGGTGACTGACTTCCGGCCGGTGCCACTTTGGCCTTGGCCTCGGCGCTGGCGCTGACCATTTGCGCCAGGGCCGCGCTGACCCCGTCGACCCGCGCCGCGATCATCTCTGATCCGCCGTTGCTGAGGCCGGAGGAGCGCAGGAAACCGGCGGCGGCAGCCTCTGGCGTCTTGGTCGCGACATCATAAACCAGCACGCGCCAGGCCGGCCATTGCGTGGCGAGCGCCAGCACCAGCCCGATCTTGAGCGCCGCAAACATCCCTTCGCGCACGGTCATGGCGCCGCCCAGCAGCAGCCGGTAACCGATCAGGGCAACGTAGATGGTCAGCAATCCCGTCAGCGCCATGCCGAACGGCGATCCCGGCCCAAGCGCCCGGAAGGCATCTTCCCCCAGCCCCAGCGTGCGGCAGTCAACCCATGCCACCAGGCTGCCGACATAGCGCTCAAGGGGATCAAAGGGCGGGCAAACGACCATCACGCCACCTTGACCAGTTCGGGCAGCCATGCCGCCGGATCATCCCCGGTGGTGGTGCGGATTTCATCGAACAGCCGGACGGTCAGTTCGCGGCCAGAAAGGATCGTGAGCACGTCCCTGGCACCTGACAGGTCGAGCCGAACCACCACGCTTTCCGCCCCGTGCTTGACCAGGAAGCAGTGCGCCGTGTCGGGCAGGCTGCGGATCAGGTCATATTCGTGGTCGGTCAGGCCGAAGCCGGTGACATAGTCGGCCCGGGCGG
>CAWUNP010000041.1:0-8297 GCA_963923805.1 uncultured Novosphingobium sp.
GGCGGGAGCAGTTCGATGTCACGCTCGATCAGCTTCTGGCGATAGAAACTTTCCAACATGACGTTGCGGGTGCCGAGCAGCGCAGCCTTTTTCACACCGCGCGCGGCCATGCGTTCGGCCACGCAATCGGCGATGTGGATGATCGGCACGTCAACAGCCTTTGCCACCTGCTCGAACACCTTGTGCATCGAATTGGCGCCGATCAGTATCGCGGTGGCCCCGGCCTTCTCCAGCCGCTTGGCAGCCCCAGCCAGCACCTTGGCCGCATGGGCCCATTCGGCATCGGTCGAAAGCCGCGAAAGCTCAGAAAAATCGAGGCTTTCAATCACCATCGGCGCGCTGGACCCCTGCCCGACGCGCGCCTGGACCAGACGGTTGATGTGCTCATAATAGGTGCGGGTTGAGTACCAGCTCATCCCGCCGATCAAACCGATCTTGCGCAAGTGAATCTCCATGGAAGCGCCCGACTGACAACAGCTCCCCTGTTGTCAGCGCCCTTACCGGAGGGTGCGCGGCAGGTCCAGCGCCGGGCCGGTCAGCGCTGTGGGCTCAGGAAGGCGCGTACCTCCGCTGCGCTGGCATCTGCCACTTCCTCATGCGGGAGATGCCCGACCCCCGGCCAGGTTTTCACCCGGGCATTCTTGATCCCCTGGGCAAAGAACCGGGTATCGGCAACCGGGATCAAGGGATCCTCATCACCCCACAGGATCAGGGTTGGCGCCGTGATCCGGGCCAGCTCGGCCGGAGTGAAAGGCTCACGCTTGGCGGCAAACCGCTGCATCGTGGCGGCCCGGTTCCCGGGAAAGCGCAGCAATTCCCAATAGCGGTCCACGGCCGCAGGGGTAACCACCGCCTGATTGCTGACCGTTTGGCTGAGGCTGCGCGCGATCAGGCTGCGCGGGGTGATCGACTGGGCCAGCCAGTTGATCCCCGGCATGGCCGCCAGGGTGAAACCGATATTGCCGCGGTTGGCGCCGGCCGCGCGCGGCGCGCCAGCGGCATCGATCAGGATCAGCGAAGTGACATGCTGCGGATAGGTACTGGCATAGCGCGCCGCGATCCCGCCCCCCATCGAGTTACCGGCCAGCGCAAAACGCTGCAGCCCCAGTTTGCCGCGCAGCCGTTCGAGAACGTCCACCATCGCGGCCGGGCTATGATCGCCCGCCGGATTTGGCCCGGTCAGCCCATGCCCGATCTGGTCATAGCGAATGACGCGGAACTGACCGGACAGCGCCTTGGCCCAGGCATCCCAGGTGTGAAGATCGGCGTTGGAGCCATGGAGCAGGACCAGCACCGGCGCATCGCCCCGCTCGTTTCCGGGGCCCTCATCGCGCAGGTGAACGGTCAGTCCGCCGCCCAGATCGACGAATTGCGAGGGCGGACCGCCATACTTGGCTTTCATCGCCGCCGGATCGGTGTCCGGAGTGCGCAGCAGCAGGAACACCCCGGCCAGAACAATGACCAGACCCAGCACCCATTGGCCAAAACGCTTCACTGCTTCATCTCCCCGATCCACCGCGTGACCGCGGCAATGCCATCCTGATCCAGGCTGGATCGCCCGACTTCGGGCATCGAAATCCCGCCTTCCAGGCTGCCCATGCGATAGAGCATGATCGATTTGCCAGGATGGCCCGGCAGCACATCGAACTCCAACCCGCCCGACCCGCGCCCGGCCGCGACCGGACGCTTCATGACCCCGAACTTTACCGGATCCGCCTGCTCCCAGCGCAGATCGAGCCCCGAATTGGAGGCCGAGCCAACCGGATTGTGACAATGGGCACAATTGCTATCCAGCCAACCCCGGGCGACTGGCGCGGCGGCCAGCCGGGACCGGTCCTCCCACAGCGGCACCCGCGTGGTGACCTTCGGCACCACATCGAGCTTCCCGGCCTGGTGGAAGCTATCAAGCCAGGCGGCTGACAGATTGCGCGCCTTCGGACCGATCGGGGTGACCGCATCCTTCTGCTGGTGGCATTCCTTGCACTGGTTCTTGTTGGGAATGGCATAGGAAATCGCCACACCCTGGGGCGTCGTCAGATCAAGCCGGGCGCCGGCCAGCGCCAGCCGCGCCTGGGTCTGTTCAGCGTTCCATTGATAGGGCAGCGCCACCCACCCATCGGCGCGGTGCAGCAGGACGCGGGTTTCGATCAGGCGGCCTTCGAGCTTGAAGGTCTTGATCAGCGCCGATCCCACCGGGAGATCCAGCAGACCATCGCCCCGTGCCTTGGCCTGCAAGCCCGCCGGAACATAAACAAACCGCAGCTTCTCCGCCCCATCAGACCAGAGCGGCGTCTGCAGCCGATAGGGTGTAACCCCGGCAGCCGGCCGCTGGTGCGGCGCATCGGCAAAGAAGCCGTATTCCGCCAATGTCGCGGGATAGCCCGGGGCTGCAACCGCTGCGTCATTCACGGCCCCGCCCTGCGGCACAGCCACAGCCATGGCTGCCCCAGCCAGAAGCAGTCCCGCGCCGGCCAGCAGTCTCATCGCGTAATCCGGGCTTCCAGCGCCGCCGGAGCACCAACCTTTTCGGGCGATGGCAGGATCGCCGCAGCCGCCAGTTCGAACGGAGCTGGCTTGGCCTGCAAGGGACTGGCCCCCTGCGCCGGCAGGTTCAGCGACAGGCCGGTCAGCTTTTCACCGGCAATCAGGGCGCCGGTTCCGCCCAGGCCATCCCACAGCACGGGCGGCAGGGCTCCGCCAAATGCGGCCTTGAGCTGGTCTCCACCCGGCAGCTGGGGATCGGTGCCGCCGCCAATGATCTGGTTCGGCCCGACCACGATCTTGCGCGAATAGGGGTTATAGCGCTTGTCGGTGAAGGCATTGGGATAGGAGACCACCAGCACCTGCCCGGTGGGGTTGTTGGCCAGTACATTGCCGCGCACCGCCACCAGCTCGTTCGCCATGATCATCACCCCGGTGCCGCGCGGCACCCCGGCAACGATATTGCCCTTGGGCGCGAAATTGGGCGTATCGTTATCGACCACCAGGTTGCCTTCAACCACGGTGTTTCCGCCGCCCATCACCGGCAGGTTGGGCAGATCGAATACCAGAATTCCGCCCGTGTTTCGCGTGGCGAGATTGCCGTGGACCCGGGCATTGCGGCTGTTCTCGATCTCGATCCCGGCCACATTATGCTCTGCCAGCGAATAGCGGACCGTGATGTCCCTCGACTGGCCAACATAGATCCCGGCATCGGAGGCGCCCGAAACCTTGCAGCCATCGATCAGCACGCCGCTGCTCTCGACCGGATAGATGCCATAGGCCCCGTTCGTCTCCTTCGGGCCGCCGGTCCAGGCCACGCGGACGCGGTAATAGACGATATTGTCTGCACCCTTGGACTTGATCCCGTCGCCCCTGGTGTTCTCCACCGCGAAATCGCGCAGGGTGACATCGTCCGAGGTGACCAGCAGGCCTTCGCCCGCGCCCTTCTGGCCGGTGAAATCGAGCACGGTCGCTTCCATCCCGGCACCGCGCAGGGTCACACCCTTTACATCAAGCGAGAGGCCGTCGGTCAAAACAAAGCGCCCTGCCCCCAGTTCCACCAAATCGCCCGGCGCAGCGACAATCAGCGCTTCTTGCAAGCGCGCCTGCGCGTTCTCTCCGGCGGCGATCTGGATCACCTTAGCGTGGAGCGGGGCAGCCAGGGCGAGCGCCGAGGCCGCGGCGATAAGCGTTGCGGGCATCCTCATGGAACGGGACTGTTTAACTGACCGCGGTGTAAGTCAATCCACCGCAGGTCAAAGCTGTTCAGCGTTTCTCGCTGGCAAGGCCGCTGGCGCAAAGCGCGGCAGACGATGCCGTGACCTTGATCGCTTCGGCATCACCAACCCGCCGCACCGCCACGACGTAGTCGGCCAGGTTGCGCTTCTCACCCTTCAGCTGCTTCAGTTTCTGCAGCTGCCCCAGGCTCAGGCGGTCGGTCATCCGATCGGCCATGCAGGCTGCATTGGCCTCGCTCAGCCCGGCGCCCATCATCGCACTTTTGACTTGGCCATAGGCCAGCTTTGACGGCGAGCAGGCCGCGAGGGCCAACATAGCCGCAACAGTGAGCGGTCCGGGTTTAAAGCTCAGCACCGTGTTCTCCCTTGGGCCAGTCAATCTTGCGCAGCGCTCTGGCCAGAACCAGCGCAACCCAGAAACTGCCATAAGCCTGCAGCAGCCCCGGCACCACCAGCGGAACGCCAACCAGCAGCATGGCATCGTTGCTGCCAGGCACCAGGGCACTGCCCGCCCCGAGCATGAGGCCGCCCAGCGCCGAACGGACCCAGTCCCGCGGCAGTGACCGGCGCGCCTGAAAGGTTCCGGCGCGCAGGGCAGCCCAGAACGATCCGGCCAGCAAGACCGCCAGAAAGACCAGAAACGCCCCGATGTCGGCATCCTTGCCGCTGGCCAGCCGGGTAAGCCCGCCCGTGTAGGACCAGTTGACCATCGGCCAGGCCAGCACAGCGTTCAGAAATCCGATCAGGGCCATCCAGCCCGGCGATGAGGTTGTCCGGCTACGGGCCAGATACCAGGCCGCCCCGGCAACGGCGCCTGCCAGTCCGCCATAGACCCACGATTGGGCCGGATCGTGCACGGCGACTGCCGCCTGCAGCCCAAGCAGGTCGAGCACGGCCACGGCCCCCAGAAAAAAGCCGACCAGCGTTGCCAGCCGGTCAATCCGGCCGCGCCCCAGACTGGCGATTGTTCCCATCGAGCAGCGCCCGTTCAGCGCCGCACCCAGCCCGCCGATTGCGCCGCCCGCCATTGCAGCCCAACCGGGCGCCGCCACTGCACGCGGGGCGCTGCCCAGCGCAAAGAGCAGCGCGGCGGAAATGCTGCCTGCCACCAGAAACCCGGTCAACCGGTGAAAGCTGCGTTGATCGATAATCTCGTCGGCCGCGGAGACAGCACAGGTGCTGCCGCGCTGGTTGGCATAGCCCAGCAGGGTGACCAGCAAGAGCGCCAGCCAGATCATCACACCTTAGTGCGCCAGCGCCTTGTTGATATCCTCAACCATCTTTTTCGCATCGGCCAGCAGCATCATGGTCTGGTCCATGTAGAACACATCATTATCGACCCCGGCATAGCCCACGCCGCCCATGCTGCGCTTGATGAAGAACACCTGCTTGGCCTTGTCGACATCGAACACCGGCATGCCGTAGATCGGGCTGGACTTGTCGGTCTTCGCGGCCGGGTTGACCACGTCGTTAGCGCCGATGATGAAGGCAACGTCAGCCGTGGCGAATTCGCTGTTGATGTCTTCCAGCTCGAACACCTCGTCATAGGGGACGTTGGCTTCGGCCAGCAGCACGTTCATGTGCCCGGGCATACGGCCGGCGACGGGGTGGATCGCGTACTTCACCTCGACGCCCTTGGCTTTCAGCAGGTCACCCATTTCGCGCAGCGCGTGCTGGGCCTGGCTCACCGCCATGCCATAACCCGGAATGATGATGACCTTCTCGGCCTCGCCCAGCATATAGGCCGCGTCTTCGGCGCTGCCGCGCTTCCACGGACGCTGCTCCTTGGCCGCGCCGCCGCCAGCCGCAGCATCGGCCCCGAACCCGCCGGCAATCACGCTCAGGAAGCCGCGGTTCATCGCCTTGCACATGATGTAGGACAGGATCGCGCCCGAAGAGCCAACCAGCGCCCCGGTAATGATCATTGCGGTGTTGTGGAGCGTAAAGCCCATCGCCGCCGCGGCCCAACCCGAGTAGGAGTTGAGCATCGAGACGACCACCGGCATATCGGCCCCGCCGATGGGGATGATCAGCAGGAAGCCGATCAGGAACGCCAACGCGGTAACCGTCGCAATCACCCACAGGCTCTGGTCGGTCATGAAGTATCCGGTCAGGCCAAGGATCGCGATCAAGGTGCCAAGGTTGATCACATGACGCAGCGGCAGCAGGATCGGTGCGCCGCTCATCTTGCCGGCCAGCTTGAGGAAGGCGATGACCGAGCCGGAGAAGGTGATCGCACCGATCGCGATGCCCAAGCCCATTTCCAGCCGCGAAACGGCGTGGATCGCACCATCCGGTCCAAGAATTCCGAAGGCTTCGGGGTTCAGGTAGGCCGCCCAGCCGACCAGCACCGCCGCCAGACCGACCAGCGAGTGAAACGCGGCCACCAGCTGCGGCATATCCGTCATCGCGATGCGGCGGGCAATGACCCAGCCGATCCCGCCGCCAATCGCAATGGCGCCAAGGATTTCGGGCAGACTGGCGATCTCATGCGTGACCAGCGTGGTGACCACGGCGATCAGCATGCCGATCATGCCATAGCGGTTGCCCGCACGGCTCGTGCCCGGGCTGGACAGCCCGCGCAGGGCAAGGATGAAGAGGACGCCCGAAGCAAGATAGGCCAGCATCGCCCAGGCGGGGACCACAGCGTGTTCCATGCTCAGCGGTCCTTCTTCTTGTACATGGCCAGCATTCTGGCCGTCACCGCGAAGCCGCCGAAAATGTTCACGCTGGCCAGCACGACAGCCAGCAATCCCAGCCACTTGGCCACCGGGCTACCCGCCGCGGCGCTGGCGATCAGCGCGCCGACCACGATCACCGAGGAGATCGCATTGGTCACCGCCATCAGCGGCGTGTGCAGCGCGGGCGTGACCGACCAGACGACATAGTACCCCACGAAACAGGCCATGACGAAGATCGAGAGGATCGAGATGAAGTCCATGCTTAAGTCCGATCTCCTGCGAGAAAACTCTCCACTTTGCCAATCTCAGCAAAGACTTCCGTGCTTGTTTTTGCCCCGCTCTGGCCCAAGCGTTCGCAAATCGCCTGATCGCGAACGATGCCATTCACATCCTCAGCTCTGACTTGCTGTTGCAAATCAACCAACTCTAGATCTGGTTGGAATGGTGACGATCTGACCTTCTTCCGCAATTCAGCGAACCGTTCAACCACATTGGGGCGCTGATCTGCGACTGGATCAACCTTGGTAGTCGAGCAGCGAGTGAAGTAATCCGCTGCTTCGCGTGCGCCACTGTATGCGAGCGTAAATCGCGCGCGATCAATGGTATCTGGTCGTTCGAGGTTAGGCCGGTCATACCAGAGCCAGGCGGCGACCAAACCGATCGTAATACAGGCCCGCCAAACGCCGCTCACCCGAGCAGCCTCTCGTTCACAACCTTCCCACCTTGGGTCAGCCGCACGGCATTGCCGATTTCCTCATCCAGGACGGGCTTGCCCGCATCCTTGTCCCAGAAGGCGGAGAGGAAGTTGTAGAGGTTGCGGGCGAACAGTGCTGAGGCATCGGCCGGCAGCTTGGCCGGGGTGTTGGCATAGCCCAGGATCTTGACCCCGTGGCGCACGACCACTTCGTCAGCCTTGCTGCCTTCGACATTGCCGCCCTGCGCAACGGCAAGGTCAAAGATCACCGAACCCGGTTTCATGCTGGCAATCTGCGCGTCCGAAATCAGGCGCGGCGCGGCCCTTCCGGGGATCAGCGCGGTGGTGATGACGATGTCCTGCTTGGCGATGTGGCTGGAAACCAGTTCGGCCTGGGCCTTCTGGTATTCTTCCGACATTTCGGTGGCATAACCACCCGCACCCTCACCCTCGATCCCGGCAACGCTTTCGACGAAGATCGGCTTGGCACCCAGCGAGAGGATTTGTTCCTTGGTGGCCGAGCGTACATCGGTGGCCGAAACTTGTGCGCCCAGTCGGCGCGCCGTGGCAATCGCTTGCAAGCCCGCCACCCCAACGCCCATGACAAAGCACTTGGCGGCGGAAATCGTCCCGGCCGCCGTCATCATCATCGGGAAGGCGCGGCCATAGAGGTTGGCCGCCTCAATCACCGCCTTGTACCCGGCGAGGTTCGATTGGCTGGACAGGATATCCATCGACTGCGCCCGGGTAATCCGCGGCATGAATTCCATGGCCAGAGCTTCAAACCCTGCCTTGGCATAGGCATCAATGCGGGCACGTTGGCCGAACGGATCAAGCCCGGCAACGATCCAGGCTCCGGCATTGGCACCTTTCAGCGCCTGGAGATCGGGGCCCTGCACGCCAAGGACGACATCCGCGCCCTTGGCTGCATCCTTGGCAATTTCCGCGCCAGCCGCCGCATAGTCTGCATCGGCGATCGCGGCCGCTTCACCGGCCCCGGCTTCGACTGCGACAGCCGCGCCAAGGGCGATGAACTTCTTCACCGTTTCCGGTGTGGCCGCGACCCGGGTTTCCCCGCCTGCCCGTTCCTTGAGGACGGCGATCCGGAGGCTGGCGCTCACCGCGTCAGCGCGTGATCAGCGCGATAACGATGATGGCCGCAAGCGCCACCACCACGCTGCCATACTTCTGTCTCTTATACAC
>CAWUNP010000042.1:0-8222 GCA_963923805.1 uncultured Novosphingobium sp.
CCGTCAATCTTGCCGTTTTCGAGGTCCATCGAACCCATGGCGCCGGTGTTGCGGCCGGTGAAGGTGTCACCGTTCACTTCGATCGTGAACTCGCTCTTCTGGTCGCCCATCGGGGTCTTGGTGATGCATTCATAAGTGCCTGCAATCGACATCGAATCTCTCCTCAACTTACAAGGGGGTAAGTAAGCCCTTCCTTGCCCGCCCGCGCGCCGCTGTCAATCGGGTGCTGCACGCGACCGGGCTGGGATGGTTACTTGGCTGCGGGAACCACCTCTACCGGCAGGCCGAGCTGTTTGAGCTGCGGTTCAACCACCTTGGCATCGCCCACCAAGACATAGACCAGGCCTTCGCCCAGCTTCATCTCGCGCGCCTTGGCATCCAGCTGCGCCGCGGTCATCGCCTTGTAGCGATCGGCCAGGGTCTCATACCAGGTGTCCGGGCGCTTGAAGTTGACGATGTTGACGAGGCCGCCCAGCACGTCGCTGGACGTTTCGAACGAGCCCGGCAGTTCGCGGGCGCTGCCCGTGGTCGACCAGCCGAGTTCTTCGGCGCTGACGCCATTGGTGGTAAGGAAGCCGGTCAGCTCCTTGCGGATTTCGGCGATGGAATCGCCAGTCCGATCGGCCTGGACCGGGGCCTGGACGCGGAAGGTCACGCGATCCTGGGTGCTGCCCACGCCGCTGCCCGCGCCATAGGACCAACCCTTGGTCTCGCGCAGGTTCATGTTGATGCGCGAGAGGAAGTTGCCGCCGAGAATGTCATTGGCGGAACGCAGCACCAGCAGGTCATCGGTGCCCTTCACCGGCAGGACCTTGCCCGCCAGAATCAGCGACTGCGGCGAGGCCGGGCGGTCAACCAGGACGATCCGTTCGGACTGGGCCGGGATCGCCACGTTGAAGTTCTTGCTGGGCGCCGGGGTGGCCGGGGCCTTCCAGTCGGCAAAGCTGGCTTCGAGCAGCTTGGTGACTTCCGCCAGCGAGGTGTTGCCGGTGACGAAGATCTTGGCGGTGTCCGGGCGGAACCACTGGTCATGGAAACCCTTGAGCTGATCCCGCGTCAGCTTCTCGACCACGGCCGGATCGCCGGTTCCCGTCGGCGGGATGCCATAGGGGTGGTCCTTGCCATAGAGGATCGGCTGCAGCGTGCGCTGGGCGATCGGGCCGGGGCTCTTGAGCTCAGCACGGATCGCGGCGAGCTGCTGCACGCGAACGCGCTCCAGCTCGGTCGGGGACAGGGCCGGGCGGCGGATGAAGTCCGAGAACAGCTTGAGCGACGGGGGCAGATTGGGCGTGACCGTATCGAGCTGGAACGAGGTGTTGTCCGTATCGGCAAAGCCCCGGATGCTCGCGCCAAGGCGTTCGCGGGCGCGGGCCAGTTCGGTCGAATTGAGCTGCTCGGTTCCTTCGTTCATCAGCCGCAGCAGCAGGGCCTGGGTGCCCAGCGCCGACTTGGGATCGGCGGCAAAGCCGGCGTCGAACGAGACGCGGACCGAAACCACCGGCACGGCAGCGCGGCGGGCGAAGTAGACCTGCATCCCGTTGGACAGTTTCGTGCGTTCGATGGTCGGGAAGTCGAGCGGGGCGAGCTCACCCACGTCGGGCAGCTTGGATCGGTCAGCCTCGGCAGCCGCCGGAGCAGCAGCACCAGCCAGCGGGAACAGCGGATCGCGGAAGAAGGCAGGACGCGCGCCGAGGCCATCGGGCGAGACGATGAAGCCGCCGCGGTTCTCACCCCCTTCGGTGCGGGTGCCGGGCTCAACCGTCAGCGAGAAAACCGGGCGTGAAAGCCACTTCTGCATCGTCGCCTGAACCTTGGCCGGCGTCAGTTTGGCCATCTGCTCGAGCTCGATCCGGTAATGATCCGGCGTGCCGTTGTAGAGCAGGCCCTCGGCCAGGGTCGGGGCCTTGCCCCCGAACCCGCCGACCGATTCCATCGCCCGGATCTCGTTTGCGGCATAGGTGGTCGTGGCGCGGCCCAGCTCGTCCATGGTCGGCCCTTCGCGCAGGAACTTGGCCACTTCGGCATCAAGCGCGGCGGCGACGACGGCAGGATCGGTGCCCGGCTTCACATCGGCATGGATCACAAACTGGCCGCCCTGCGCGAAGATCTGCGCATCGGCAGTGACGCCAACGGCCACCTTCTGCTGGCGCACCAGCGCGTCATCCAGCCGTGAACTGGCAAGGCCGCCAAGGACCGAACTGCCGGCGACGAGCGAGAGATAGTCCGGATTATCAAGGCCGGGGATCGCCCACATCCGATAGATGCGGGTCGTGGCGACCTGGTCCTTGATGGTCATTGACTTTGGCGCGGGCAGGTCTGGCACCGGCACGGCCACCGGCTGGATCTTCGGGCCGCTTGGGATTGCGCCGAACCACTTGGTGACCTTGGCCTTGGCCGTGGCCAGATCAATATCGCCAGCCAGCACCAGGATCGCGTTGTTGGGGCCGTAATTGTCACGGAACCACTGCTTCACGTCCTCAAGGCTCGCACCGCTAAGGTCCGCCATCGAGCCGATGGTCGAGTGGTGATAGGGGTGGCCAGAGGGGTAAAGGTTTTCCAGCTGCTCGTATTCAACCAGGCCAAAGGGCTGGTTATCGCCCTGGCGCTTTTCGTTCTGGACCACGCCGATCTGGTTGGTCAGCTTTTCCTGCGTCACCGCGCCGAGCAGATAGCCCATCCGGTCGCTTTCGAGCATCAGCGCGCGATCCAGCGCGCCAGTCGGCACGGTTTCGAAATAGTTGGTGCGGTCAAACCAGGTGGTGCCGTTGAAATCGGTCGCGCCGACTTCCTGTAACGGCTTGAAGAAATCGCCGGAGGCGTTTTCCGAGCCATTGAACATCAGGTGTTCGAACAGGTGGGCGAAACCCGTCTTGCCTTTGGGCTCGTGCTTAGAGCCGACGCCGTACCACACGGACACCGCGACGACAGGTGCCTTGCGGTCAGTATGGACCAGCACCTGCAGCCCGTTAGGCAGGGTGAAGCGCTCGTAGGGAATGTTGACCGACTTGACCAAGGCCGAGAGCGGCGCCGGCTTTGACTCAGCGGCCTTGTTCTGGGCGATCGCCTGGGTGCCGGCAATGGCGAGCGCGAGGATCGATGCAGTGAAGAATCGTGGCATGTTCAGCCCCTTTTGCAATGCGTTGCGCAATTGCTAGCAGAGCCGCTGGGCAGCGCCACTAGGGGCGCTGCCTTTTCGACGAACTGTTGACGATCTTGGACCTGCGCTTTGGGCGCCGATCAGTTGGCCACCACTGTGCGGCTCTTGGCGTGGGCCAGAATGCTGGGCCGATCAAAATAGACCGGCTTGAAGCGCTTGGCGGCAAACAGCGCGGCCTGATCGGCATAGTGCGGGCTTTGCGGCCGGGTGGTCGCCGCGCCATAGGGCTGGATCGATTCCGAGCGGACCTTTCCGGCCTTGTCCCATTCGATCAGCATGACGAAGCTGTCGCCATGCTTGATCGAAAGACGGCCGTCGGGATCGATATCCCAGTCGGTCGCAGCGCGCAGGGTATCGCCGCCGCCATCCATCGGCAGGTCAACCTTGCCCTGGCGGATACGAAGGACATCGCCCAGTGGCGGGTCGATCCGGCCGAAGTACTTTTTGAGGTGGGCCACGGCCTCTGCCAGCACGGCCTTGGGTTCCGGCGGGGTCTTCAGGCCATAGCTGGCCTTCATCGCCGGTTCGAGCACTATCACCGCCAGTGCATCGGCCCCATTGCCGCGCCCATCTGCGGTCATGTCCCAGCCAGCCAGCAAACGCTGGGCCTGGGCTAGGTCGCCCGAGACCTTCAGTTTGGCAATGCCATCCAGCATCCAGGCGACATAGCCCGCGCGTTCATAGCCGGTATCGAACTTGATCCGCAGCAGCTCGTTACGGCCGATACGCGGCGTTTCAGCCAATAGCTTTGCGGCGCGCAGCGTGCGGTTGGTCAGATCGGTCTCGACGCCCCAGATCGCCGGCACCTTGGCCGGGTCGATCTCGCTGCCCGGACCAGCAGCCAGGAACGGGGTGTTGTTCGAATTGAACACATAGCCCGATGCCGGATTGACTACCTTGGGTACCAGGCTCCAGGCAATCGGACCCTGCCAGATCAGGTCAGAGCGATTGCCCGGTACCACGCCGCGCCAGTCGGGCCCGGCCTTCCGGTCAGGCAGGGCAGCATTGTACCAATAGGCGATCGTGCCCGTCTTGTCGGCGTAGATGAAGTTGGTGGCGGGCACTGCCTGCATCGCCATCGCGGCCTGCCATTGGGCAAAATCCTGGGCCTTGGTGATGCGGTAATACTGGGTGACGCTGTCGATCCGGTCCATCCCGGCATAGCGCACGGCGAAGGCGCCGCGGGCATTGACCATCGCCGGGCCGTGGGCAGAGCGCCAGATGGTCTTGGGAATGGGCAGCACGAACGGACCGAAACGGACTGGCAGCCACACCGTTTCCTTGCGTAGCGGCTGCCACTGGCCGTCAAGGCGGTAGCGGGTGCCGCTCTGGTCCAGTTCCAGCTGGTAGACGTCGATCAGGTCCGGCCGGTTGACCGTGTTGGTCCAGCCCAGGTTGGCGTTGTGGCCCAGGAACGGGAAGGGCGATCCGGGGAAGGTGGCCCCTACGAAGTTCCAGCCCTGTTCACTAGAAATGCCGAGCTCATACCAGGCAACGCCGCCGCGCCAGGGCTGGTGGCTGTTCGAAAACAGGCGGGTGACGCCGTCACCCGAGCGCTTCGGGGCTACGGCAAAGGCGTTGGAGCCGGAGTTTTCGGCCGTCTCGCCGATCGGCAGTGGCATCGGGCGTTCGGTGACCAGTTGGTCGCCGCCGCCTTCGCCAAACAGCGGCGCAGGCTTGCCATCAAGCCGCGGGCCGTGTTCGGGACGGAACGCGCCGCCTTCGCTCAGCGGTTTGAGCACCCGGTCGAGCCCGAAGAAGAATGGTAGGCGCAGGGCAAAGCCGGTGGCAATATCCTTGCCGTTGACCGGGAAGAGGCGTGCCAGCCGCAATTCGCTGCGGTGCTGCTCGGCATAGCGGTTCAGGCCAGACGCGTAAGCCTCCAGGATCGCGCGGACATCGGCGGGCAGCTTGTCGTAGCCGCGGTCCGCTGCGCCGCGGGCATCGACGAAGTGATAGGCGAAATCGACCCCCGCGCCATCGGCGCCGGCAATCGCGCCATAGCGACCGCGGGTCATGGCGATCACCTCCTGCAGGGTGCTGAAATCGTCCTCGGCATGGGCCCAGGCTGTGCCGAAGGCAACGTCAGCATCGCTCTTGCCCAGGATATGCGGCACACCCCATTCGTCGCGGACCACCTCGGCCCGGTATTCGCGGGCCGGGGGCGGCGGGCCGGGCTGTTCGGCGAAGTAAGGCTCCCACGAAGCCAGCGCGATTGCCGCGATCCCCACAACTGCTGCCAGGCCGCCAAGGCCCTTGCCAATCCGCCCCATCATGCTCCCCCTTGTGCTTGTGGTTTGGCCTTCCTTGAAAGGCCTGCTGGCAATGGTCAATCTGCCAGCGCAGGTCACCCAATACTGTGGCACCGCTTGGCAGGGTAACCTGACCTTTTTGCGTAGCGCCCCTTGTGTTGCCCTTTCGCAACACTACTTCTGGTGTCACAGGAGGGTGACACACCGATGAACCTCGAAAAATTTACCGACCGCGCTAAGGGATTCCTCCAGAGCGCGCAGACCGTTGCGATCCGGCTGAACCACCAGCGGATCACGCCAGAGCATATCCTGAAGGCGCTGCTCGAAGACAACGAAGGCATGGCGGCTGGGCTGATCCAGCGCGCCGGCGGCAACGTCGGCCTGGCTCAGGCCAAGGTCGATGAAGCCCTGGCGAAGATCCCGGCTGTATCCGGCAGCGGCGCGCAATCGCCCCCGGGGCTGGAGAATGATGCCGTTCGGCTGCTGGATGCGGCTGAGCAGCTCGCTGCCAAGGCGGGTGATAGCTTCGTTTCGGTCCAGCGTATGTTGCAGGCGCTCGCGCTTGGCGCGACCAATCTGGCCGGGCAGGCACTCAAGGCTGCTGGCGTCGATGCGCAGAAGCTCGAAGCGGCAATCCAGGAAGTGACCGGCGGCCGCACGGCGGACAATGCCAGCGCTGAAAACGCCTATGAGGCGATGAAGAAATACGCCCGCGACCTGACCCAGGCCGCGCGCGACGGCAAGCTCGATCCGGTGATCGGCCGTGATGAGGAAATCCGCCGCACGGTCCAGATCCTGGCCCGGCGGACCAAGAATAACCCGGCGCTGATCGGTGAACCCGGCGTGGGCAAGACCGCGATCGCCGAAGGACTGGCGCTGCGCATTGCCAATGGCGACGTGCCCGATAGCCTGAAGGATCGCCGCCTGATGTCGCTCGACATGGGCGCGCTAATCGCTGGTGCGAAGTATCGCGGTGAGTTTGAAGAGCGGCTCAAGGCCGTGCTCGACGAGGTCAAGGGCGCCGAGGGCGAGATCATTCTGTTCATCGACGAGATGCACACCCTGATCGGGGCGGGCAAGGGCGAGGGGGCAATGGACGCCTCAAACCTGCTCAAGCCAGCGCTAGCCCGCGGTGAGCTGCACTGCATCGGCGCGACCACGCTCGACGAATACCAGAAGTACGTCGAGAAGGACCCGGCGCTGCAACGCCGGTTCCAGCCGGTCTTCGTGGGCGAGCCGACGGTTGAGGACACGATCTCGATCCTGCGCGGGCTGAAGGAAAAGTACGAGCTGCATCACGGCGTGCGGATCGCGGATAACGCGATTGTCGCGGCGGCCACGCTATCGAACCGCTACATTGCTGACCGCTTCCTGCCCGACAAGGCGATCGACCTGATGGACGAAGCGGCCAGCCGCATCCGCATGGAAGTTGAGAGCAAGCCTGAAGAGATCGAGGTGCTCGATCGCCGGATCATCCAGCTCAAGATCGAGGAATTGGCGCTCGCCAAGGAGAGCGACCAGCCGAGCAAGGACCGGCTGGCCACGCTGAAGGAAGAGCTGGCCAACCTGGAACAGCAATCGGCCGAACTGACCACCCGCTGGCAGAACGAGCGCGACAAGATCGCTGCCGAGGGCAGGATCAAGGAAGCGCTCGACCAGGCGCGGCTGGAACTGGAACAGGCCCAGCGTGCGGGCGATCTCGCCCGCGCGGGTGAGCTGTCCTATGGCAAGATCCCCGAGCTGGAAAAGCAGCTGGCCGAGGCCCAGGGCGTCGATACGTCCAATATGCTGCTGCGCGAGGAAGTCACCGCAGATGACATCGCCGCCGTGGTCAGCCGCTGGACCGGGATCCCGGTCGACCGGATGATGGAGGGTGAGCGCGAAAAGCTGCTCAAGATGGAAGAGGTCATCGGCCAGCGCGTGATCGGCCAGCAGGATGCGGTCGTTGCCGTTTCCAAGGCCGTCCGCCGAGCCCGGGCCGGCTTGCAGGACCCGAACCGGCCGCTCGGCTCGTTCCTGTTCCTGGGCCCCACGGGCGTCGGCAAGACCGAATTGACCAAGGCGCTAGCCGGCTTCCTGTTCGATGATGACACGGCGATGGTCCGCATCGACATGTCGGAATTCATGGAGAAGCATTCGGTCGCCCGCCTGATCGGCGCGCCTCCGGGCTATGTCGGCTATGAAGAAGGTGGCGTGCTGACCGAGGCCGTACGGCGCCGGCCCTATCAGGTCGTGCTGTTCGACGAGGTCGAGAAGGCGCACGGCGATGTGTTCAACGTGCTGCTGCAGGTGCTCGACGATGGCCGCCTGACCGACGGGCAGGGCCGCCAGGTCGATTTCACCAACACGCTGATCATCCTGACCAGCAACCTTGGCAGCCAGTATCTGGCCAACCTTGAGGATGGGCAGGATGTCGAGAGCGTCGAGCCGCAGGTGATGGAAGTCGTGCGCGGACATTTCCGGCCCGAATTCCTCAACCGGCTGGATGAGATCATCCTGTTCCACCGCCTTGGCGTGGAGCACATGGCGCCGATCGTCGAAATCCAGGTTGGCCGGGTGGCCAAGCTGCTCAAGGATCGCAAGATCACGCTCGACCTGACCGAGGCGGCCAAGCGCTGGCTTGGCCGGGTCGGCTACGATCCGGTCTATGGCGCGCGGCCGCTCAAGCGGGCAGTGCAGCGGTACCTGCAGGATCCACTGGCTGAGAAGCTTCTGGGCGGGGAGATCCCCGATGGCAGCACGGTCAGGATCGACGAGGGCGATGGTGCCCTGACGATGTCCGTCGCCTAACGGGCGGGGACCATGTGATCGGG
>CAWUNP010000043.1:0-8113 GCA_963923805.1 uncultured Novosphingobium sp.
TGGCACCTCGATGTCGGCTCATCACATCCTGGGGCTGGAGCAGGTCCCAAGGGTTTGGCTGTTCGCCAATTAAAGTGGTACGTGAGCTGGGTTCAGAACGTCGCGAGACAGTTTGGTCCCTATCTGCCGTGGGCGTCGATACTTGAGAGGAGTTGCCCCTAGTACGAGAGGACCGGGGTGAACATGCCTCTGGTGTACCTGTCGTGGCGCCAGCCGCGCAGCAGGGTAGCTATGCATGGACGGGATAACCGCTGAAAGCATCTAAGCGGGAAGCCTCCCTCAAGATAAGGTATCTTCGAGTCGTGATAGACCATCACGTTGATAGGCCGGATGTGGAAGCGCAGTAATGTGTGGAGCTAACCGGTCCTAATAACTCTGATCATGCTTGATGAATCCCACCATCAATGACAGCTCTGCTGTCTGCGATGAGGACGATATCAGTCAGATACGCCCTTAAAACGCATACAAGTGCATCGATTAAAAACCATGTCCGCCTGCTTTATTGCTTGGTGACCATAGCGTCAGTGACCCACCCGATCCCATCTCGAACTCGGCCGTGAAACCTGACTGCGCCGATGGTACTAACGCTCAAGCGTTGGAAGAGTAGGGCGTCGCCAGGCATTATAGCCGGCGGGCACGGTACGAACCCATTCACATGTTTTGAAAAGCCGCTGCCGGTGCGAACCGAGCGGCGGCTTTTTCAGTGTTGGCGCGGGATGGAGCAGCCCGGTAGCTCGTCAGGCTCATAACCTGAAGGTCGTAGGTTCAAATCCTACTCCCGCAACCACCTAAGTATCTGAAAATTTAAGACAAACACAAAGGCTCCTGCGGGAGGCTTTTTCTGTTTCTGGCCTGCTGTAAGCACTGTGGAAGCAAGAGGGCTCAAACATCCACGCGATCGAGCGCAGTTCGCAGACCGCAGGACTTTGCAGTTTCCCCGATCTTCAGGGTGTTTTTCCCCGTTTGGTAATCTGGCGGTACTTGGCGTGGTCTTGCGAAGGCGTGCTTATCAGAACATAAAGGGAACTTATTGAATCGCCGGGGGATCCATGCGCCTGCTGACCAAGGAGTTCTACGCACTCACTGAGCTACAGGCCGCCTGGGAGATGCCTGACTCCGACTGACGTGACCCCCAGCTTTCCACCAGCTGGGATTAGAGCCGGGCGGCTTTGTTGCGCATGAGCGCAGGGTATCTTGGCCATGTCCGTGTCACTTCTGTCGATCGGATTTTTGACCGGAGCAGGCGGGGTTGCACGTCGGTGGTCGGCGGCCCACGTCGATGCGACCGGTCTTGCCTCGGCCGACGACACGGGTGCTGTTTAGTGCCCTTGAAGTCAAAGATCATATTGAAAAGAAGCAATAAAAGGAAAATGAGCGTAGTGGGGCGCAGAGGCGTTCCACATGTCACATAGTTTTGGGGGGAGTTTCGAGGTCCACAAGACCGAATCAGCTACGGCGTTGAACCGGCGACGGTCATGTTAAGTGCGGTGGATTATCTCATATCCCGGCATTGGTTTAGCAGGGTTTCATCAATTAATTGGTGGAGAAGGCTTGGGGGCGCATGGCCCCCAAGTCCCCAATCATAGACCTTAGTTGCCCCCTAGGCCCGTGATGTCTCCTTTGAGCTGCCCATAGATGCGCACGGCAACCAAAGTTGCCACAGCGCCAGCAGCGGCAAGCGCCACGTTCGTTGCGATTTGCCCCAGCTGCGCTCCAAACTGGGGAATGAGATTAAGTGCAGTAGAAACAGCCGGCATGACTAACACAGTCAGCATCAACCGGCTTGCAGCATCCTCGCCATAAGCGAGGCCACCAATTAGGCCTAAGGCCACGAGAACCAATGCAACATCAAGATTGGGTATTGAGACAAATCCGGCGATAATCGCCAGAAGTAGCGTCAGCGCACGAGCGAGGCTTGCGACTTTGCTAAGCATATTTCCCCCTATCTTATTCTCATTCCGGGCATCACTTGCCCGAGGAGAGGCTACACAATGCTGCGCTGTGCTGCAATTTTAATGCTGCGCGGTAAGAGAATGATTTAACTCATTATTTATCATTTATACGTGTTTTATCTTATAGCCAATTTAGTAAATTGGATGCTGTTTTACGCTACGGAATCTTGTCATTGTTGCAGCTTCGCAGAAGCCACCTTTTTGTCGTTTTTCCGTGTTCGGTTGCTATGGTTGAAGGCACGATTTACTTCAGTGGTATCAAGGCAAGCCGCCTTCCAAAAGCGGAGACCCACTAGACCCACATTCGCCAGAATGACCGTAAGCATTGTGGAAGCAAGCGGGGGCTAAAGGCGGCAAATGTCGTCGCAAATTAACGAAGAATGATGCCGGCCAAACGTTCGCGCATCTGTCGGTTATATCGCACTTATGCTGGATATATCGTCTTTTTTTTCAGTAACTTACTAGTTCCACTCATAACCTGAAGGTCGCAGGTTCAAATCCTACTCCCGCAACCACACAGGACCCCGCTTCGGCGGGGTTTTTTGTTGTCCGGCGGCCACGGCTCGCGATAGGAACGCCGGAATGCCCGCTAAGTCCCGCCTGGGTTCCGGCCCGATCCTTCCTGTAGTCCTGGCTCTATTGCTGGCGATCGGGCTTGTGCTGAGCCTGGCGCGGGGTGGCGACAAGGTCGATCGGTCGGCTGAACTTGCGCGGCTACCGGGCTTACCCGGGGATGCTCCGCTGTTAACTGAGCCGCTCTCGTTATCCGATATGGATGCGGCCCGCGCGCGCAACGCTGCCGTACCCTTTGTCAAAGGTCCGATTTGGCCGGCACCGCGGTTTGCCTTCAAAGGCTCGGCCGAGGATCGCAGCCGTGCGACCGAATGTCTCGCTCTCGCGGCCATGGCAGAGGCGGGGCCAAGCGATACTGGCCAGCGCGCCGTCATCCAGGTCGTGCTCAACCGGGTGCGGCATCCGGCCTTTGCCAAGAGCGTTTGCGGTGTTGTCTTTGAGGGGAGCGCACGGGCGACCGGTTGCCAGTTTACCTTCACCTGTGATGGTTCGCTTGCTCGGCAGTATTCCGACAGCGCCTGGCTACAGGCCCGGATCCGTGCCGGGGAAGCGCTTGGCGGCTATGTGTTCAAGCCGGTCGGTCTTGCCACGCATTACCATACCGATTGGGTCTATCCCTACTGGAGCCCTGAGCTCGATAAGGTGGCGAGGGTTGATACCCACCTGTTCTTCCGCTGGCCGGGCTATTGGGGAACCAGATCCGCCTTCTCGGCAATCTATCGTGGGAACGAACCCGATCCGGCTACCGCTTTTGGAGCGATGGCGGAGGCGGCCGGTGCCGCCCCCACCCCGACTGCAGTTGCAGACGCGCCAAAGATCGCCAGTGGGACGGTGGTCATGCGCGCAACTGGCGGCAAGGCCAACTTCATCCTGCTGGCCGGTTCCGCCTCTGCCGATGCGCTCGCGGCTGCACGCGCCGTCTGCAACCAGCCGGGAACCTGCCGTGTCCTGGGCTGGACTGATCCTGCCGCGCTGCCGCAAGCCTTCCCGATTTCCCCCGCAGCCCGCGCCGCGCTGCAATTCAGCTATACGCGCGATCCCGGCGGAGCAGAGATTGTACTCTATGGCTGCAGCCATTTCACCGGCGTCCCGCGGGAGCAATGCATCCCGCGGGCGCGGTAACGATTAGTCGCTGAACTTACCGCCCTCTGCCGCCAGCGTTGTCAGCAGCGGCGCAACCGGCAGGCCATGCCGCTTCAGGCCATCGGCGATCTTGGCCAGGCCTTCATGGTCGGCCCAGTACATGATCCCGCCGGTCCAGGCCGGCCAGCCATAGCCGTTAAGCCAGACCAGATCGATGTCTCCGGCGCGTTGGGCGATGCCTTCTTCAAGGATCAGCGCGCCTTCGGATACCATCGGATAGAGCAGGCGTTCGAAAATTTCCTGCTTGCTCACTTCGCGCTGGGTCACGCCGCTCTTGCTGGCGAAGTCGGCGATGATCGCCTTGACCTCATCCGAAGGCGTGCGGGTGCGGTCTTCGGCATAGTCATAGAAGCCCTTGCCGGTCTTCTGGCCCCAGCGACCGGCGGCGCAGAGCGCCTCGCGGATCGTGGTGACCTTGCTGGGGTCGCGGTGCCAGCCGATGTCGAGCCCGGCCAGATCGCCCATCTGGAACGGCCCCATCGGGAAACCGAAATCGAGCAGGACCTGATCGATATCGTAATAGGCTGCGCCTTCCATCAGCAGGGCGTTGGCCTGTTCCTGCCGCTTGGACAGCATCCGGTTGCCGATGAAGCCGTGGCACACGCCCGAGACGACCGGCACCTTGCCGATCTTGCCCGCCAGCTGCATCACGGTGGCGAGCTGGCTCGCACCGGTCTTGGCACCGCGCACCACTTCCAGCAGCTTCATAATATTGGCGGGTGAGAAGAAGTGCATGCCCAGCACCGCTTCGGGCCGTTTGGTGGCAGCGGCGATCTCGTTGACGTCGAGATAGCTGGTGTTGCTGGCCAGGATCGCGCCGGGCTTCACGATGGCGTCGAGCCGGCCGAACACGTCCTTCTTAACGTCCATCGATTCATAGACGGCCTCGATCACCAGATCGCAATCGGCCAGGCTGTCGAAAGTCAGGCTGGGGGTCAGGCGGGCCATGGCGGCTTCGGCCACGGCAGCTTCGATCCGGCCGCGCTTGACGCTGGCTTCATAGTTCTTGCCCATTACGGCCACGCCGCGATCCAGCGCGGCCTGTTCGCGCTCAACAATCGTCACCGGGATGCCCGCCGAAAGGAAGTTCATCGCGATGCCGCCGCCCATGGTCCCGGCGCCGATCACGCCGACCTTGTTGATGGCGATCAGCGGGGTGTCGGCCGGCAGGTCATCGATCTTCGCGCAGAGGGCGAGCGCGGCGGTGATGTGCTCCTTGGCACCGGGCAGGGCGTCGGTCATTCGGTGATTCCTCTCAATTGATCTGGCGTTCGTAGCCTGCCCAATAGGGTGCGCGCAATTCGCGGCGCAGGATCTTGCCACTGGGATTGCGGGGCAGGGCCGCGATCGTGTCGACCGACTTGGGCACCTTGAACCCGGCCAGCCGTTCACGCGCCCAGCCGATGATGCTGTCGGGATCGATCGTGTGGCCCGGCTTGGGCACGCAGACCGCCTTCACCGCTTCGCCCCACTTGGGATCGGGTACGCCGATCACGGCCACTTCCTGTACATCAGGGTGGCCGTAGATGCCGCTTTCCACCTCGGCCGGGTAGACGTTCTCCCCGCCGGTGATGATCATGTCCTTGGCGCGATCATACATGTAGACGTAGCCGTCTTCATCCATGTAGCCGATATCGCCGGTGGCAACCCAGCCGTCCTTCATCGTGCTGGCGGTGGCTTCGGGCAGCTTCCAGTAGCCCAGCATGTTGCTGAACGAACGCGTGCAGATTTCGCCAATCTCACCTGCGGGCAAGGCTTTGCCATCCGGGCTGCGGATTTCCATTTCCACGCCGGGAAGCGGCTTGCCGGCAGAGCGCATCCGCTGGTTGCCTTCCACGCTGTGGTCCTCGGGCGGCAGGACGCAGATCGTGCCGGTGGTTTCGGTCATGCCATAGTTCTGGACGAACTGGGCGCCGAACATGGCAATGCATTCGCGCAGCAGCTCCAGCGGGATCGGGCTGGCACCATAGAGGATGTACTTGATCCGGCTGAAATCGGTCTTGGCGCAATCGGGATGATTGAGCAGCAGCGCCAGCGCCGCCGGCACGATGAAGAACCGCGTCACGCCGCGATTTTCGACCGCATCGAATACCCGTGGCGGGTCGAATTCGCTCAGCACCACGCCCGGCAGGCCGGATGCCAGCGCCATCACGCCAAGTCCGGTGCCGCCGATGTGGGCGCAGGGCATGGCAACCAGCACCGCCTCATCCTCATCCCACAGGGTGTGCGGCGGCGGATTGTCGAGGTTGGCCTTGCGCAGGCCAAACAGGTTGCGGTTGGACAGGACCGCGCCCTTGGGATTGCCGGTGGTGCCGCTGGTGTAGAGCTGCAACACGGCATCGTCGGGCCCCGATGGAACGAAATCGCTGCGCGCTGCTTGCAGCACTTCGCGACGGGCGGCATCGGCGGTGAAGCAGCGCAGCAGGCCGGGGCGCTGGCCCAGCGTATTGGCGCAGGCTTCGAACCCATCCCCCAGGAACAGCACCTTGGCTTCGGCATTATCGATGATGAAGGCGGCTTCGGGTTCGGCCAGCCGCCAGCCAACCGGCACCATCACGATCCCGGCGCGGGCCGCACCATAGAACAGGGTGAAATAGGTCGTTGCGTTCTTGCCGAACCAGGCAACCCGGTCCCCTTTTTGAACACCCATGGCCAGCAGCGCCGAGGCGACGCGCGCGGTCGCATCCTCCAGGTCGGCATAGGTCAGCGACAGGTCATCGCCATCCAGCGCCATCCGGTCCGGGCGATCCGCGGCCCAATAGCGGATGAACTCGTCAAAGGTGAACAGATCGATCGTCTGCGCGGCCTTGGCCAGCAGCCGTTCGTATGTTGCCTGGTCCATCGTGCTCTCCCGGTTTTGGCGGCATGTTAACCGGGCGATTAAAATGGGCAAGGGGCTTGCTGGAACCTTTTAGCCCCCGGCCATCAGGCTGGCATTGCCACCGGCCGCGGTCGTATCGATGCAGGTGACGCGTTCGGTGGCAAACCGCGGCAGGTAATGCGGACCGCCCGCCTTGGGGCCAGTGCCGGACAGGCCCTCACCGCCAAACGGTTGGCTTTCCACCACAGCCCCGATCTGGTTGCGGTTGACATAGAAGTTGCCGACCCTGGCCGTGGCTTCAACCAGCCGCCGCGTTGCGTCGATCCGGCTGTGCAGCCCAAGCGTGAGACCATAGCCGGTGGCATTGATCGCCGCGATCACCTCTTCCAGTTCATCGCCCTTGAAGCGCGCAACGTGGAGCACCGGGCCGAAGTTTTCGCGGGACAGGTCCGCGATCGATTCGATCTCTATGATGGTTGGCGCCACGAAGGTGCCCTTGGCGCAGGCCTTGGGCAGTTCGCGCTGCCAGACCTGCCGCCCGGCCGCCTTCATCGCGGCGATATGCTGGTCGAGCGCGGCCTTGGCTTCGGCATCAATGACCGGGCCAACATCGGTTGTCGGGTCCAGCGGATCGCCGATCACCAGCGCTTCGAAGGCGCCGCGGATCATCGCCAGCATGGCATCGTAGACATCGTCCTGCAGGTAGAGCACCCGCAGGGCCGAGCAGCGCTGGCCTGCGCTCTGGAAGGCGCTGGCGACAACATCGCGGGTGACCTGTTCGGGCAGGGCCGAGCTATCGACGATCATCGCGTTCTGGCCGCCGGTTTCGGCGATCAGGGTGGCGATCGGACCATCACGCAGAGCCAGAGCACGGTTGATCGCGCGGGCGGTTTCGGTTGATCCGGTGAAGGCCACGCCAGTCACTTCGGGACGCGCGGTAAGCATGGCACCAATGCTGCCGTCGCCGGGCACCAGTTGCAGCACGTCATCGGGGATGCCGGCTTCATGGCACAAGCGGATCGCCAGCGCGGCGATCAATGGCGTCTGTTCGGCCGGCTTGGCCAATACCGTGTTACCCGCAGCCAGCGCGGCAGAGGCCATGCCGATGAAGATCGCCAGCGGGAAGTTCCACGGACTGATGGTCACAAAGACCCCGCGGCCGTGGAGCGTCAGCCGGTTGCTTTCCCCGGTCGGGCCGGGGAGGGGGCGTCCCTCACCGAAATGCGCGCGGGCTTCGGCCGCGTAATAACGCAGAAAATCGACCGCCTCGCGCAGTTCGAGCACGGCATCAACCAGCGTCTTGCCCGCCTCGCGCTGGCAGAGCGAGAGGAATTCGGGCGTATGCGCCTCAAAGGCGTCAGCCGCCCGTTCCAGCAATTCAGCGCGGGCGGCCCCGCCCAGCGCGTTCCAGCCGGGCTGGGCCTTGGCCGAGCGCTCGGCGGCGAAGGTTACGTCCGCTTCGGTGGCCGGCCGGATCGTTCCGACGACTTGCGAATGATCATGCGGCGCGGTGATCTGCAGGCCTTCGACAGGCTCAGGCCGAGCGGACCTTGGCTTCTTTCCTGCCACCACACCCGCTCGCGCTGAGCTTGTCGAAGCGCCTGCGCTTTCAGCCACCGCTGTC
>CAWUNP010000044.1:0-8110 GCA_963923805.1 uncultured Novosphingobium sp.
CAGCTACTGCAGCTTCTGCGGCAAGTCCCAGCACGAGGTGCGCAAGCTGATCGCAGGCCCGACCGTGTTCATCTGCGATGAATGCGTCGAGCTGTGCAACGACATCATCCGCGAGGAAACCAAGGCCGGGATCGCCGGCAAGAAGGATGGCGGGGTTCCCAGCCCGAAGGACATCTTCGAAACGCTGAACGATTACGTGATCGGCCAGGATCGCGCCAAGCGCGTGCTCTCGGTTGCCGTCCACAACCACTACAAGCGCCTGAAGCACAGCGGCAAGGGCGGCGATGTCGAGCTTTCGAAGTCCAACATCCTGCTGGTCGGGCCGACCGGTTCGGGCAAGACCCTGCTGGCCCAGACCCTGGCGAAGACCTTCGACGTGCCCTTCACCATGGCCGATGCCACCACGCTGACCGAAGCCGGTTACGTGGGTGAGGACGTGGAAAACATCATCCTCAAGCTGCTCCAGGCCAGCGACTATAACGTCGAGAAGGCCCAGCACGGGATCGTCTACATCGACGAGATCGACAAGATCAGCCGCAAGGCGGAAAACCCCTCGATCACCCGCGACGTTTCGGGTGAGGGCGTGCAACAGGCGCTGCTCAAGCTGATGGAAGGCACCACCGCCTCCGTCCCGCCGCAGGGTGGCCGCAAGCATCCGCAGCAGGAATTCCTGCAGGTCGATACGACCAATATCCTGTTCATCTGCGGTGGGGCCTTCGCCGGTCTCGAAAAGATCATTGCCGACCGCCTGCAGAAGCGCTCGATCGGCTTCGGCGCCCACGTGGCCGATCCGGACAAGCGCCGGGTGGGCGAACTGCTCCAGAAGGCCGAGCCGGAAGACTTGCTGAAGTTCGGCCTGATCCCGGAATTTGTCGGGCGTCTGCCGGTGATCGCGACGCTGGAAGATCTTGATGTCGAAGCGCTGGTCAAGATCCTGCGCGAACCCAAGAATGCGCTGATTAAGCAGTATTCCAAGCTGTTCGAGCTGGAAGACGTGACCCTGACCTTCACCGACGAGGCGCTGGAGGCGATCGCCAAGAAGGCGATTGAGCGCAAGACCGGCGCACGCGGGCTGCGTTCGATCGTGGAAGGGCTGCTGCTGGACACCATGTTCGACATCCCGAGCGAGGCCGAGATCGCCGAGGTCGTGGTCGACAAGGATGTGGTAGAGGGTCGCAAGGAACCCGTGCGGGTCCTCAAGGCCAAGGAAGAGGCGGCCTGAGGCCGCCTCTCACCTGCAATTCAATTTGACTGCTTGAAGAAGACTTCGCCGTCGCGCTTGACGACGATGTCCTTCTGAACGCTGGCCTTCAGCTGCCAGGCATCGCCGTTCTTCACCCAGGTATCGTTCGAGGTAACCTCGAACTCCATGGTCATCTCGTTGCCATCGGGGCCCGGGCGGGTCGCCTTGGCGGCGAGCTGTTGCTTGACCGCAGCAGTGCTGCCGGTGACTGTGGCTTCGAGGACGGTGGTCTTGGCATCGCGGCCCATGGCGGCAGGCATGCGCTGCATCATCTGGGCCACGGCGGCGGCATCGCGCACTTCGCCCTGGATGTCGGTCATCGTGTAACCGGGTGCCAGCATCGCGCCAACCGCGGCCTGATCCTGTGCCGCCATGGCGCTGCGGAAGGCATCGTAGCGTGCCTGGAACAGGGCCTTGGGATCTTCCTGCGCGGCGGCGCTGCCGGCGATTGCGACGGCGACGATTGCGCCAAACCAGGGTGAAACGCGCATTTTCAATCCTTTCCCGAAATCGGTGGTATGACCTTAATGGTGATGTCCGCCATGGCCTGCAAGGCTGCATGGCCCATTGCCCAGTTCGATCTGGATCGTCGAATGATCGATCCCGAAGTGGTGCGCCAGCTCTTCCGCCAGCTTGTGCAGCGCGGCATCGCCGGGATGGCCGCCGGGCATTTCAAGGTGGGCGGTCAGGGCGGTTTCGGTCGTGCTCATTGGCCAGATATGGAGATCGTGGACAGTCGAGACCCCCGGCCGGGCCATCAGCCAGCGCTGGACTGCGTCTGGATCGATGCCGGGCGGGACGGCCAGCAGCCCCATCCGGATCGCATTCTTGAGCAGCCCCCAGCTGCCCCAGCCAATCGCCAGGGTGATCAGCAGGCTGGTCAGCGGGTCGATCCAGGTCTTGCCGGTCAGCCAGATTGCCGCACCGGCAATGACGACGCCGGCCGATACCGCAGCATCGGCCAGCAGATGCACGAAGGCAGCGCGCAGGTTCAGGTCTACCTTCTGTCCGCTGGCGAATAGCGCGGCTGACAGGGCGTTGATCGCGATCCCGGCGGCCGCGACACCCATCATTATCCCGCCTTCGATCGGTGCGGGATTGAAGAAGCGATGGATCGTCTCGAACAGGATCGCCCCCAACGCCACCCACAGCAGGGCGGCATTGGCAATGGCGGCCAGGATCGAAGAGCTTTTGAACCCGTAAGTGTAGCCGGCCCGCGCCGGGCGAGCCGCCAGGATGCTGGCCGCCCAGGCCAGCAGCAGGGCGAGTACGTCGGACAGGTTGTGCCCCGCATCCGCCAGCAGTGCCATCGAGCCGCTCCACAGCCCGGCGGCAACCTCGATCACGACAAAGCCAACATTCAGCGCCACCGCCAAGGCGAAGGAACGGCCCGACCCCGAAACCGGGTGGCCGTGATCGTGGTGATCGTGATGGTGGTGGCCGCGGCTGCGGTGGTGATGAACCCCGGGGCCGTGGTGGTGCGTACCGCTCATGTTTTTCCCTTCGGCCCAACCGTTGCACATTTGCCGCAGTGCGGCAAGAATCGGCCAGTCCGGCGGAAACGTAAAACCCGCAGTTTTAGGCGGTTTCCAAGGGTTTTGGATCGAATATTACAAGCCGCCGTGCGTCAGGGTAACAATGTGCCACGCCCTGGCTGCGGACGGCTCGGCCGCGGGGAACAAGTCACAGACATGTCACACGCGGCTGTTTAGAGGCCCGCATTGCGGCGCTATGAGCGTCTGCATCCGGGCCCCCGGCGATTCGTCTGGTGCCCGAAGACACGTGTTTCTCAAGTCTTGTCACAACAGGGAATCCCAACGTCATGCGCATCAATTCAGCCCTGACCCTTGCCGCCAGCAGCCTCGCCATTGGCGTCGCCGCGCTGAGCGCTCCGGCCTTCGCCCAGTCGACCGGTTCGATCGACTTCGAAAAGGAAATCATCGTCACCGGGACCCGCACGGGCACCCAGGCTGTCGCCGGCGTTTCCGCGCCTGACACCGCCAAGGCCAAGGCCGTCCTGACCCAGGAAAACATTGAGCGCCAGAACCCGGGCCAGACCATTCTCGATACGATCAACCAGATTCCGGGCGTCAGCTTCCAGAACAACGACGCCTACGGTTCGTCGGGCGGTACGCTCAACATCCGCGGCTTCTCGTCGGACCGCGTCAGCCTGACCTTCGACGGCGTGCCGCTGAACGATTCGGGTAACTATGCGATCTACTCGAACCAGCAGATCGATCCGGAGCTGATCGAGCAGGTCAACGTCAACCTCGGCACGACCGACGTCGACAGCCCGACCGCTTCGGCCGCCGGTGGTACGGTCAACCTGCGCACCAAGCGCCCGGATCGTGACTTCAACGTCCTGCTTTCGGGTTCGGCTGGCCAGTTCGATTTCACCCGCATGTTTGCCAAGATCGAAACCGGTGACCTGACCGCCAGCGGTCTGCGCGCCTGGTTCTCGGCCAGCCGCGCCAAGAACGACAACCCGTTCAACAACTACGGCAAGGTCAACAAGCAGCAGTACAACGGCAAGATCTACCTGCCGCTTAAGGGCGACGACTTCATCTCGGTGTCGGGCCACTACAACCAGAACCGCAACAACTTCTTCGGTTCGCTGCCGCTGCGCCTGGATGCCAACCGCGTGGTCGGTTCGGCTAGCAGCAACCGCTTCCCGGCCAATGCTGATGAGCGCAAGTACCTGATCAACTATCCGTGCCTCATCGCCGCTCCGGTGGCTGGTGTGGCCGATGCTGCTACCACTTGCGGCACCGAGTTTGACCGTCGTTACAACCCGTCGAACACCGGCAACATCCGCATCAACTCGCGCTTCAGCCTGTCGGACAGCCTCGTCCTGACGGTTGACCCGAGCTACCAGTATGTGAAGGCCAATGGCGGTGGCACTGTCACCGGCCGCGAAGGCCTGCGCGATATCGACCCGACCGCCGGCGTGAACAACGTTGCCGGTTACTTGGGCGGCACTCCGTACTTCGGCCGTGACGTGAACGGCGACGGCGACGTTCTCGACGCCGTGACCGTGCTGGCTCCCAGCCAGACCCAGACCCACCGCATCGGCGTGATCGCCGGCCTGCGCTGGGAACTGAACGATCACAACACCTTCCGCCTGAACTACACCTTTGACCGTGCCCGTCACCGTCAGACCGGTGAAGTGGCCCTGCTGCAGACCAATGGCGAACCGACCGACGTGTTCCCGGTCAATGCCGGCCAGAAGGACGTGAACGGCGCGATCCTGCAGAAGCGTGATCGCCTGTCCTACGCGATCCTGCATCAGGTTTCGGCCGAATATCGCGGCGAATTCGTCGACGAGCGTCTGGTCGTCACCGCGGGCATCCGTATGCCGTTCTTCAAGCGCGACCTGACCAACAACTGCTTCACCAGCTCGGCTGGCGGCTTTGTGGAATGCTTCGGCAGCAACACCGCGCTGAACACGGCGGCGGCCACCCTGAACCCCTATGTGGCGACCACCAATGCCACCACGGGCGCCATCACGGTGACCGGCTGGGCCACGCCGCAGAACCGCGTGCTGAACTTCAAGAAGGTTCTGCCGAACGTCGGCTTCGTGTTCGACCTGACCGACAACCTGAGCGTGTTCAGCAACTTCTCGCAGGGCCTCTCGGTGCCGGGCACCGACAACCTGTACAACGCGTTCTACTTCCCGGCTGGCACGGCTCGCGCCAAGCCAACCCCGGAAACCACCGACAACTTCGATGCCGGTGTGCGTTACCGCTCGGGCAAGATCCAGGCCCAGCTGTCTGGCTTCTACAACCAGTTCCACGATCGCCTGGCCTCGGCCTACGATCCGGAAATCAACCAGACCGTCTATCGTAACCTCGGCAACGTGAAGAAGTACGGCTTCGATGGCTCGATCGCCTTCCAGCCGATCGATCAGGTCACCTTCTACGCCTTCGGCAGCGTGCTGAAGTCGAAGATCCGTGACAACATCGCGGTTGGTGAGAACACCGACGGTTCGCCGATCTACGCGCTGACCGCTGGCAAGCGTGAATCGGGTGCGCCGAAGTATACCCTGGGCTTCAACGCTACGGCTGACCTCGGCCCGGTCAGCCTGGGTATCACCACCAAGCGCACGGGTGATCGTTACATCTACGACACCAATGAAGCTGTCTTCACCGGCACCCTCAACGCATCGGGTGCGAAGGCTTGCGCCAACGCCACCACCTGCGTCACGCCGACTGCTGCCACCGCGCGCACCCAGGTCTACAACGAAGTCGCTCCGGCCTACTGGCTGGTCAACCTCGACGCCCGCCTCAAGCTGGGCTTCCTGGGTCTGAACGACGATACCTATCTGCAGCTGAACGTCTACAACCTGTTCGACAAGTTCTACGTCGGCGGTTTCGGCGGCAACCTGAACCAGAGCCAGAGCTTCAACGCCACAACCGGCGTCTCGACCTATGGTTCGGTGCCGAACGTCCAGATCGGTGCTCCGCGCACCGTCAGCGGCACGGTTGTGATCAAGTTCTGATCCAACCGATCAGACTGACCGAACAAGGGAAAGGGGCGCTGCGGCGCCCCTTTCTTTTTGCCGGATCGAGACGGGCCTAGCGGTAGACGCAGGCGTCAAGTGCGGCGTTGCGCACCACGCCGCTGCGGGCGGCGATGGCGTTGCCGTGGCGGCGGGTGAAGCCCTTGGCCCCGGTGACAGCGCGCTTTTTGGGGCTGGGCAGGGCCGCCGCGATCCGGGCGGCCTCAACCCGGCTGAGCCGGGCGGCGCTCTTCTTGTAATAGCGCTGTGCACCTGCCTCGACACCATAGGTCCCGATCCCGGTCTCGGCGACGTTGAGGTAGACCTCCATGATCCGGCGCTTGCCCCAGATGTTCTCGATCAGGAATGTGAACCACACCTCCAGCCCCTTGCGGGCATAGCGATCCCAGCCCCAGCCTTGCCACAGGAAGACGTTCTTGGCGGTCTGCTGGCTGATCGTGGAGCCACCGCGCAGCTTGCCGCTTCCACGATCCTTGGCACGCTGGTTGCGCGCGATCGCCTGGGCAATCGCTTCCTGGTCAAACCCGTTGTGGGTGCAGAACTTGGCGTCCTCCCCCGCAATCACGGCGGCAACCATGTTGCGGTCGATCCGGCTGAGCGGGGTCCAGTCCTTCTCGAAGCCGTTGGGATCGCTGATCATGGTGATCGTGACCGGCACCGGCACGAACCGGTACAGCACCGTGATCCCCAGGCTGAGCGCAACGAACCAGATAATCGCCCGGCTGAGCCACCAGCCTGATTTGTAAAAGAAACCGCTGTCAGCGGTGGGGCGGGCGGGCGTGAGAAAGCGCATCATCGCTCGTAGGCTAGCGCGAGTGCTGCGCCGCGCCAATCCTCTGGCGCAGCGCAGCTGTTAACTCACGCCGCCGGCAGCAACCGCCGGTCGTTGGCGATGCGGAGCATGGCCTTTTGCAGCTTTTCGAAGGCGCGCACCTCAATCTGGCGGACGCGTTCGCGGCTGACCTGGTATTCCTGGCTCAGTTCTTCCAGCGTCTGGGGTTCATCGATCAGGCGGCGCTGGGTCAGAATATGGCGCTCCCGCTCGTTGAGCGTGGCTAGGGCCTCGGCCAGCAGCGCATGGCGCATCCCGGCCTCTTCCAGATCGGCCACGGTTTCGTCCTGCAGCGGCCGGTCATCCTGCAGCAGGTCCTGCCATTGGCCTTCGCCTTCATCGTTAAACGAGACGTTCAGTGATGCATCGCCGCCCATCATCATCCGGCGGTTCATGTTGACAACTTCGGTCTCGGACACGCCCAGCTTGGTCGCGATGGTCTTCACATCATCAGGATGAAGATCGCTGTCCTCGTAAGCGTCGAGGTTCTTCTTCATCCGGCGCAGATTGAAGAACAGCTTCTTCTGCGCGGCCGTGGTGCCCATCTTTACGAGGCTCCACGAGCGCAGGATGAATTCCTGCATCGAAGCCTTGATCCACCACATGGCATAGGTTGCCAGGCGGAAGCCCCGATCGGGTTCGAATTTCTTGACGCCCTGCATCAGGCCAATGTTGCCTTCGGCGATCAGCTCGGACACCGGCAGGCCATAGCCGCGGTATCCCATGGCGATCTTGGCGACGAGCCGGAGGTGGCTGGTCACTAGCTGCTTGGCCGCATCGGGATCCTGATGTTCCTGATAGCGCTTGGCGAGCATATATTCCTGCTCAGCCGTCAGCACCGGAAACTTCCGGATTTCGGCCAGATAGCGGTTCAGACCCTGTTCCGCACCCAGGCTGGGCATGTTGACACCGCTGGTGGCGGGCAGGTTGCGCTTTTTATCGGACATTCGACTAACCGTCCTTTCATTGTCGGCTTGCCGTTAAAGGACCCTATAGAGGCATCCCTCGGTGGCGGCCACTCAGACTTTCCAATTACTGCAATCGTTCAGTTTTGGTTCTCCAATTCGACCAACAGCCCCGCCATGTCGGCAGGCAGTGCAGAAACAAAGCTTTGCGCTGCCCCCGTAACGGGGTGGATGAAGCCCAGCTCTGCGGCGTGCAGGGCCTGTCGGGCGAAGTGAAGCTGGTTGAGAATCGGCCGCAGGCGCTGAGGGTTACGTCCATACACAGGATCGCCCAGTAGCGGATGGCCGATTGATGCCATGTGAACGCGGACCTGGTGGGTTCGTCCGGTTTCGAGACGGCATTCGACAAGCGTCGCGCCGGTATAGGCCTCGATCGTGCGGTAATGCGTGACGGCGTGCTTGCCGCGCTTGTTCAGTTCGTGGAGCACGGCCATCTTCTTGCGATCGTGATCTGACCGGCCGATGTGGCCTCTGACGGTCCCGGCCAGCGGGTTTGGCAATCCGGCGACAACCGCAAGGTAAGCACGGTGGATCGAGTGATCGGCGAACTG
>CAWUNP010000045.1:0-8071 GCA_963923805.1 uncultured Novosphingobium sp.
TGCCCTCCGAAGGCAGAGGTCACAGGTTCGAATCCTGTCGGGTGCGCCATTTATCTTATTGAAATATAACAATTTATAAACGCCACAAATCTGGCGTTCGAGATAAATTGCGCATTTTCGCTATGCGCAAAACGTGCACAAAACTGTGTCCTTCCCCGAAAACCCTGATTAGGCTGGTTTCGACGAGGGGTGATGCGATGCCAAAGGGCTCAGAAGAGCGAATCGATTTGCGTGGAGATGGACAGATCATCCTCTACAAGAGGGCTGGTCTCCAAGATCCCAAGTGGCAGCTTCGTGTCCGTGTTCCGAATTCCACTGGTTACAAGCGGGTAACCACCAAGACAGCTGACCAGCGAGAGGCTGAACGCTTCGCACTCAACTACTACGAAGACCTCTACATCCACGTCAAAACAGGCGGCAGCATCCAATCCAAGACCTTTAAGCAGGTCTTTGCTGAATGGGAGAAGCACGTTGCCACGATGGGGCACACTCGCCGTGGTGGATCGTGGGAAGACACTATCGAGCGGGTTCGGGTCTATGCCCTGACCTTCTTTGGTCCGATGCGGATGACCGATATCAGACCTGTTCAGTTCGCAGACTATTGGGAGTGGCGGAAGAAGAACTACAACCGCACCAAGCCGTCGAATGGGACGCTGCGGCGTGAGAGGACTAGCATCCTGCCTGATCGGCCCCCACTAAGTGGTCCGTGGTGATCATTAGTGCAAGATTTTCTGCGGAGACTTGGAGACCCTGGTGATCACTTCGACCTGGGCGACCCCGAACAAGTCAGGGTGATCCTTCCACCAATCACGGAAGTTTAGCCCACGAAGGTCGCCCCAAGGCTCATAGAAGGTGCGAACCTTGGCGAGGTTGTCCTGCAAGGCTGGGTCATCAAGGGCGAGTTTGTAGAACTCGAACCAGAGCCAAATGTGTTGTCGGCGGGATTTGTGATCTGGGGGAATGCCTTCGCCCTGCCCCTAGCCATATGCGGCGGCAACCAGTCCGAAACCCGCCGCCGCTCTTCGGCGGCTTGGTCGATGCAGGCAAATCTAGGGAATCATTCGGAGCTAACATATTGACGAAGCTCAGTGCTTCGAGAGTTGTTGCGATTTGCTTCACAACTCAAACGTGCCGCTTCGATAGCATCAGCCTCAGTTGAGGCAGCTGCAGATTCAATTCGGCAATCTGCCTTGGTTTTGGCGATCCATGCTCGTTGAATGGGCAGAATTTGACTACGAGTATCTGGATCAATCGACTTCCAAACAGCGTTAATAACCTGTGTGGATAGTTTGTACTCGGCGGTGGCTAGCTGTAAATCGGCTTTCCGCTGAGCTTCTTCAGCAGCAGTTTGCTCAGCCTCCTGGCGCTGAGTTTCAGCCTGTTGCTCCATCGCCGCTTGCTGAATAGCTGCAGCAGCTAAATGATTGGCGACCACCTCGGCGATGAACTTTGCCGATGGCGAGGATCTCTCGGTTTCGGCGTATATCTTTTTGCCGTCGTCCGTTGGCTGCACGGTGTAATTGATCTCATGGGTGAACGTGCCTGCGGAGCCTTCAAGACCGTTCATATCTGCCATTTGGCGGACGTTGTTCATTCCTAATTGCGACCGAGCCCTGTCCGCATCGTTAAGAATATCCACTGGCAATTCGAACTTCAAAGTCGCTTTGCACGTTTTCGAGGTGCTGTTCTTAGACACTTCAGCAGTCCGAACATCTTCAAAGACAAATGAAATTTTATCCAAAGCAGCACGTACTGCAGAGGGACCGATACTGCCCTGAGCGTTAGTATCGCCACCCGACATATTTTTTACGATGTCGTCTTGGATGCCATCCTTCAGCAACGAGGCAACGAGTTTGGTCGCCTCTTCATCCGAGCATCCAACATTGGTTTTGCCGCATGATGCAAGAAGAAGTGACGATACAAGTAGCACTACCAATTTGCGCATCTTCGCCCCCAGTTTGGTCTGTCGTAGATCAATAGAGCACCCCTCTCCATGATCGACTCTTTTCTAGTTAAAGGGCGTCGCTTAAATCATAAAGGGCAAATTGCCTTCAGATTGCAACTGCATCGTTCTCGAATGGAATGCCGCCTCGGATCCTGGGTAATAGATCAAGCACCTGCCAATGGCTGCAAGACACTGTAAAAAATGCATCTTATTATCTAGTTTAGGTTGCGCAAAACTGCACAAATCGTGCACACGCTCTTAAAAACGATTATAGAATATTGATATTAAATGGAAAAATAGACCACTAGCCGCCCTCCGAAGGCAGAGGTCACAGGTTCGAATCCTGTCGGGTGCGCCAGTTTTTCAGCTGTGCAGCCTGATCCTCGACAATCAACGGATTAAGCGCGTCGTGACCGCGGCGGTGCGCCGAAGGTTTGGCTGTGCCACCGGCTGAATGCGCCGATCGAGCTATAGCCGAGCATCCCCGCAATATCGGTGATCCGCATCCTGGGATTGGCGAGGTACTGGGTCGCGAGTTGCATCCTAGCGGCATTGAGCAGGGTGGTGAAACTGGTGCCCTCGGCATCGAGCAGGCGCTGCAGGGTGCGCACGGTGGTGCCCATCGAGGCGGCGCAGTTCTGGATCGAGGCGCGGCCCGCTGGCATGAGCAGGCGGATCAACTGGTCAACATCCTCCACCGTGGTCCGCTCGGCCGGGCTCATCACCGTTTCGAGCAGGCGCCGGGCGTGGTGGGCGAGTTGATCGTTGGCGCGCTGGTTGGGGCGATCAAGATCGGTCTGCCGCAGCACGATGCCATTCACTTCGCTGTCAAATTGCAGCGGGCAGCGGAACAGGCGTGCGAAGATCGGGAGTTCAGCGGCGGGTGGGGCCTGGTGCGAGAAGCAGACCAGCCGGGGTGACCAGTCGGGCCCCAGCACGTCGGCACACAGCCGCATTAACACGCCCAGTGCGAGGTCAGAAGATTGCCGCGAAGGTTCGGGCCGGCGCAGGGCAAAGTCCTCGCGCAGCATGGCCTCCCCCGCGCCTTCCTCGAGGTGCAGGACCAGCGTTGAATTGATCCGCGCGCGGAATTCGCGCAGCGCGACGATCGCATGGCGGAGCGTCGGCTGGTGCGCGATCAGCAGGCTGGTGGCGCCAAGATTGGCCATGGCGCGGCCCTCGGCCATGCGCAGGCCGAAGGTCAGGCAGCCGCTCTCCTGCGCGCTCCGCTCAAGCAGGCGGATCGCCGCCCGGGCCGGGATCAGCTGTTCGGGATTGACGAGCAGGTCGGCCGACAGGCCCTGTTCGCGCAGCAGCGGGCGCGGATCGAGACCGAGGCCGGCCATGGTCTCGAAATAGCCGGTCAGGGCGGCAACGCGGACCAGTTCAGACATTGCCCGACTCCTTTGGCACTAATTGGTAAAACAATGGCATGAATTGTGAAAACTGTAACCCGCTGATGACCTAGCTTCCGGCGAAAGAGCTTGGGAGAGCGAATGGTCATGGCGAAAGCGGTGCGTTTTTACGAAACCGGCGGACCAGAAGTCCTGAAGGTGGAGGAGGTTGCAGTCGGCAGCCCCGGCCCCGGCGAAGTGCTGGTGCGGCATGGGGCAGTCGGCTGCAACTTCGCCGACACCTATTTCCGGTCGGGCTATTACCCGGTCCAGCCGCCGTGCGGGATCGGGGTTGAAGGCGCCGGCACGGTCGAGGCCATTGGCGAGGGCGTGACCAGCGTCGCGGTTGGTGATCGGGTCAGCTACAATGGCGGGCCGCTGGGCGCCTATGCGACCGAGCGGGTCATGCCGGCGCCGCCGCTGTTCAAGTTGCCAGACAATGTCTCGTTCGAAACGGCTGCGGCTTCGACCATGCGCGGCCTGTCCGCCACCTACTGGTTGATGAAGGCCGATCTGCGGCTCAAGGCCGGGGATACGATCCTGCTGCACGCCGCGGCTGGCGGCGTAGGCCTGTTGGCGGTCCAGATCGCCAAGCTGCTTGGGCTGCGGGTGATCGGCACGGTCTCGAGCGAAGAGAAGGCCGCGAAGGCCCGCTCGCTCGGCTGCGATGAAATCATCTATTACCGGCGAGAGGACGTTGCTGCGCGGGTCAAGGAGCTGACTGGCGGCGAAGGCGTGCAGACGGTGTTCGATTCGGTCGGCCAAGATACGTTCGAAGGCTCGCTCAAGTCGCTGCGGCGCAGGGGGGTGCTGGTGGGGTGCGGCACGGCTTCGGGTCCGTTCCCGCCGATCGATGCGTTCGAGTTGATGCTGCAAGGGTCGGTCTATTTTGTCCGCCCGGCCTTCGTCGATTTCTTCGCCGATCCGGCCGAGCGTGCCGAAATGGCGAAGTTCTGGTTCGATCACCTTTCGGCTGGCCGGATCAAGGTGGAGATCGGGCAGCGCTATACGCTGGAACAGTGCGTGGAAGGGCATCGCGATCTCGAAGCCGGCAAGACCATCGGCTCATCGGTGTTCGTGCTGTGAAGATCGAGCGGCTCACCCAGCACATCGGGGCCGAGCTGAGCGGCGTGAACCTGGCCGAGGCGGTGCGCAACGATGACCTGTTCGGCGCGATCAGGGCCGCCCTGCTGCAGCACAAGGTGCTGTTCCTGCGCGATCAGGACATCAGCCGGGCCGATCATGTGGCTTTTGCCGAGCGCTTCGGGCCGCTGGAGGATCACCCGGTTGCCGGTAGCGATCCCGAGCATCCCGGACTGGTGCGGATCTACAAGGACGAGAACTCGCCGCCCGACTTTTACGAGAACTCGTGGCACGCCGACACCACCTGGCGCGAGGCGCCCCAGATGGGCGCGGTGCTGCGCTGTGTGGCCTGTCCGCCGGTGGGCGGCGATACGATGTGGGCCAATATGGAACGGGCCTATGAGGACCTGGCCGACCATATCAAGGAAACCATCGCCCCGCTGAAGGCGCGCCATTCGATCGAGGCGAGCTTTGGCGCGCGGATGCCGGATGACAAGCGGCTGGCGCTGAAGGCCCAGTTCCCCGATGCCGAGCATCCGGTGGTGCGAACCCATCCTGAGACCGGGGCTAAGAGCCTCTATGTCTGCGGGTTCACCACCCACTTCACCAATTTCCACACCGCTGCGAACGTCCGGTACGGGCAGGACTATGCACCGGGCGGGGCAAACCTGCTGCACTACCTGATCGGCCGGGCACAGATCCCCGAATACCAGGTGCGCTGGCGCTGGCAGCCGGGATCGATGGCGATCTGGGACAACCGCTGCACCCAGCACTACGCGGTCATGGATTACCCGCCCTGCGTCCGCCGGATGGAGCGCGCGGGCATCATCGGCGACAAACCATTCTGATCTGAGGCACTACTGATCTGAGGAGAGAGACCATGCAGTTCTTCGACGAAAGCCTGCTGCCCGAGTACCAGGATCCGCTGGTCATCCAGGTTGCGCCCTATGCCCCCAGCTTCATGCCGCAGGACAGCGATGACATCCCGGTGAGCTTCGCGGACCAGGTCCAGAAGGCGGTCGACTGCTACAACGCGGGTGCGACCGTGCTGCACCTCCACGTGCGCGAACCGGACGGCACCGGTTCGAAGGACCTCGACCGGTTCAACGAGATGCTCGACCGCCTGCGCACCGCCGTGCCCGACATGGTGCTCCAGGTGGGCGGCTCGATCAGCTTCGCCCCGAAAACCGAAAGCGCGGCGGCCGAATGGCTGGACGATGACACTCGGCACATGCTGGCCGATCTCAAGCCGGCGCCGGATCAGGTCACGCTGGCGGTCAACACCAACCAGATGAACGTAATGGAGCTCATCACCGAGGAAGACGCGGGCGGCACCACGATGTGGGACGTCTACCGCGAAGCCTATACCGAGATGTATTACGATGCCGGGCCGAAGTTCATGAAGGAGCACATGAACCGCCTGACCGCTTCGGGCATCCAGACGCACTTCCAGGTCGGCTGCGCGCGCGATCTGGAAACGGTCGAGCGGCTGGTTCGCAATGGTCACTACATGGGCCCGCTGGTCTGCAACTGGGTGGCGATCGGCGGCGGGCACGATGGCCCCAATCCGCGCAACCTGATGGAGTTCGTCAACCGGCTTCCCCAAAATGCAGTTTGCACGGTCGAAGGGCTGATGCGCTCGATGTATCCGCTCACCGTGATGGGCATTGCCATGGGCCTGCACGTTCGGGTCGGGCAGGAAGACAACCTGTGGGGCCGCCGCGGTGAACGCGCCACCTCGGTCCAGCAGATCGAGAAGATGGTGCGGATTTCGGAAGAACTCTACCGCCCGATTGCGAGCGGCAAGGAAGCCCGTGAGATCTACCAGATCGGCACCTTCTATTCGAGCGTCGAGGAAACGCTGGAGAAGAACGGCTGGCTGCCCAACCTGCAGCCCAAGCCGCGCCGCGCCGCGATCCGCGCCGCCGCATGAGCGCCACGGTCCTCTTCGTTCCCGGCCTCAGGGACCATGTCGAGGATCACTGGCAGACCCATGCTGCCCGTGCCTTTCCGGGATCGGTGACGGTTGCGCCGCTCACTGAAGACCGCTTGTCACGGGCAGCCCGGGTCGCCGCGCTGGATGCCGCGCTCCGGGCGATTGCGGGTGAAGTCGTGATCGCCGCGCACAGCGCCGGGTGCCTGATGGTCGCTCACTGGGCGCTTGCGCCCAGCCGGCCAATCAGGGCGGCGCTGCTGGCCACCCCGGCCGATGTCGAGCATCCGCTCCCGCCGGGTTACCCCAGCTACGATGACCTTTCGGCCAATGGCTGGCTGCCGATTGCGCGCCGGCCCCTGCCTTTCCCGACCCTGGTCGTGGCCAGTCGCAACGATCCGCTCGCCCGGTTCGAGCGGGTTGAGGCGATAGCGCGCGACTGGCAGGCAGAGCTTCATGATGCGGGCGAGGTTGGTCACCTCAATCCCCCGGCAGGCTTTGGCCCCTGGGCGGAGGGCCAGGGCCTGATTGAACAGTTGCTGGCCTAGGCGGTCGATCCGGGAGAGAACAGGCGATGGCTGGACCGATACCGCGAACGGACACCCAGGGTGGCGGGGCAGACCGGGTTACGGTTTACGCCTGGCTGGTCTTTGCGCTGAGCTTTGGCCTGCTCATTTCAGACTACATGGCGCGGCAGGTGCTGAACGCCGTGTTCCCGCTGCTCAAGGCGGAATGGAGCCTCAGCGATGCGCAGCTGGGCCTGCTCTCCGGGATTGTTGCGATCATGGTCGGCATCCTGACCCTTCCGCTGTCGCTTGCGGCCGATCGCTGGGGCCGGGTGCGAAGCCTGACGCTGATGGCGGTGCTGTGGAGCCTGGCGACGCTGCTTTGCGCCGTGGCCCCGGGCTTCGATACGATGCTGGCCGGGCGGGCGCTGGTCGGCATCGGCGAGGCGGCCTATGGCAGTGTCGGGATCGCTGTGGTGATCTCGGTCTTTCCGGCGCGGCTGCGCGCTACGCTATCGGCCGCCTTCATGGCCGGGGGGCTGTTCGGGCAGGTGCTGGGGGTGGCGATCGGCGGCCTCGTGGCGGCCAGTCATGGCTGGCGGACGGCCTTCGCGGCAATCGGGATAGCGGGCCTCATGCTGGGCCTGCTTTACCCGATCGTAGTCCGCGAGCGGCGGATTGCAGCACTTTCGCAAGCTGGAGAGACCGCGGCAATCGCACCGGCACCGCCACTGCGGGACCTGGTCGGCAATCGTTCGGTCCGGCTGGCCTATATCGCCAGCGGCTTGCAGCTCTTCGCCGCTGGCACCTTGCCGGCCTGGCTGCCGAGCTATTTCAACCGGACCTATCATCTGCCGGTCGACAAGGCCGGTTCGCTCGCCGCGGTGCTGCTCTTGCTGAGTGGCGCGGGCATGATCCTGTGCGGCATGGCGAGCGATCGGCTGGCGCGCAATCAGCCTGCGCGCAAGATCGGTTTGGCCATTGGCTATAGCCTTGGCACGGCATTGAGCCTGAGCCTGGCGATGTTCTTGCCGCCGGGGCCAGGCCAGCTGGTTCTGCTGGGCATCGCGATGTTCCTGGTGGCTGGAACAACCGGCCCGGTCGGCGCCATGGTGGCCAACCTGACGCCGCTGGCGATCCATGGATCGGCCTTTGCCACCCTGACCCTGGCCAACAACCTGCTGGGACTGGCGCCGGGCCCGATCCTGAC
>CAWUNP010000046.1:0-7861 GCA_963923805.1 uncultured Novosphingobium sp.
AGCACCACGGCGCGAATTCGGTCCTCGGCATCCAGCTCGGTCATCGCCTGGGCTAGCTGCGCCCGCAGCCCGCGCGACAGGGCGTTCATGGCTTCGGGGCGATTGAGCGTGACAACGGCCACGGCGCCATCGCGTTCTACAGTAACCAGCATCGCCGCGCTCCCTTTACTTGCGCAGGCGCACGGCCGAGCTCTGGCCGTCGTCGATCCGGATGATCGCGCCGGTCACGCATTCGCTGGCCGGGGCGACGAGATAGAGCAGGGTCGAATCCATCTGTTCCGGGACGGGCACGCGCTGGCGGGCAAGGTGCGGCGCCGGGTTGCCGCCCATCCGTTCGAACATGCCGTCGGTCATTTCCGAAACGAACATGCCCGGGGCGATCGCGTTGACGTTGATGCCATAGGGCGCCCATTCCATGCTAAGCGCCTCGGTCATCCGCGCGATCGCGGTCTTGGTCACGGCATAGAGCGCAGCGCCGCTGCCATCGTAGCGGAAGTGCGCGACCGAGGAGATATTGACGATCCGCCCCGGTTTGCCCGCTGCGATCAATCGCCGCGCCACTTCGCACGACAGGATCCACGGCCCGCGCAGGTTCACGCCCAGCACGTTGTCGACCAGCTCCAGGCTCATCTTGTGGGCGCGCTGGGCATCGGGCATCCCGGCGTTGTTGATCAGGATATCGACCGTGCCGAACGCCTCTTCGGCTGTGGCAACGGCGGCGATCATCGAATCGGCATCGGTCGCGTCCATCTGCACGGCCAGGGCCTTGCCGCCCGCGGCGCGGATCTTCTCGGCCAGCGCCTCAAGCCGGTCCTTGCGCCGGGCGGCCAAGACAACGGCAGCGCCCTGGCTGGCCAGCACTTCGGCAAAGCGCGCGCCCAGGCCGGATGAGGCACCGGTTACCAGCGCAACACGGCCGGTGAGGTCAGTGGAATTGTAGGGCAGGGGATATTCGCTCATCTCAGGCTCTCCGCGCGGTGCCGGGCTTTAACCGGTCGATTAAAACAACATGCATCCGGGCGAAGGGCTTGACAAGGTTCAGCCGCCCGCGGCCTCCACCACATCGCGCAGGCGGTCCTTGCCGAACCACATTTCGTCACCCAGGAAGAAGGTCGGCACGCCGAATGCCCCGCGGGCGACGGCTCGTTCGGTGTTGCTGACCAGCTCGGCCTTGACCGCTTCATCCGCGACCAGCGCGGTGAGTGCAGCCCTGTCAAGCCCGGCCTGATCCACCACCCGCGCCCAGACATCGGTCTCGTCCAGCTTCTGCCCGTCCTGCCACAGCGCGGTGTACATCGCCTCGCGATAGGCCGGACCGCAGCCAAGCCGCTCGGCCGCAATCGCGCCGCGCATGGCCAGCAGGGTATTGACCGGGAAGTGCGGGTTGAACTGGAAGCCGGTAATGTTGTGCAGGGTCATGAAGCGCTGCATTTCCAGCCGGTCATAGGCGACCTTTTGGGCAACATGGCCATAGGTCATCAGCGGCGGCTTGTTGCCGGTCGCCTTGAAGATCCCGCCCAGCAGGACCGGGACATAACGGAACCTGACCTTGCCCTTGGCCTCGATCGCCGGGATCGCGCGGTGTACGAACCATGAATTGGGGCCGCCAAAGTCAAACAGGAAGTCGATCTCGCGCGGCATTACCATGTCTCCCCGTAAGGCCGGATTTCCTGTTCGAAGGTCCAGGCCGATTTTGGCTGGTTGTAAAGCGCCCAATAGGCCCCTGCCACGGCCTCGGGCGGCATCAGCAGGTCGGGCTGGGCGGCCAGCGCCTCGGCCCCGATCCGCTCGATCACCCGGGCGCGGACCCATTCGGTATCGACCCCGGCATCGATCACCAGATGGGCAACGTGAATGCCCTGTGGCCACAATTCGCGCGCAGCCGATTGGGCCATGGCGCGCAGGCCCGCCTTGGCGGCGGCGAAGGCGGCATAGCCCGGATTGCCACGCAGCCCGGCAGTTGCGCCGGTGACGAAGATCTTGCCCGCGTCGCGTGGCAGCATCAGCTTCGCGGCTTCGCGCACCGAGACGAACCCGGCATAGCAGGCCATCTCCCAGACCTTGCGGAACACGCGGTCGGTCGTCTCGGTCAGCGGGAAGTTCACGTTGGCGCCAACATTGAACACCACCAGATCAAGCGGGGCGAGCGCTTCGGCTTCGGCCAGGAAGGCCGTTACATCCTCGCTCTCACGCGCATCAAGGCCGCGGCCGGTGATATTGCCGCCGATCAGGCCGCTCAGCTTGTCGCCATTGCGGCGGCCGGCATGGACCAGGAAGCCTTCGCTGGCAAAGCGCCGGGCGATGGCCGCGCCGATATGGTCCCCCGCGCCGATAATGGCGACCGACCCCGTCACTTGCGCTCCACCGGGATCACGGCGACGGTGAAGCGCGAGATGCAGACCAGCTTGCCGGCCTCATCCTCGATCCGGATCGTCCAGACCTGCGTGGTGCGGCCCAGCGCTTCGGGGCGGGCCGTGGCATAGACCCAGCCGGAATAGGCCGGGCGGATGTGGTTGGCATTGATCTCCATCCCCACGGCGACAAACTTCTCGCGATCGACGCAATAGCTGGCCGCGACCGAGCCGATCGTTTCGGCCAGCGCGACCGAGGCCCCGCCGTGCAGCCGCTTGAACGGTTGCTGGGTGCGCTCGTCCACCGGCATCCGCGCGCGGATCCAGTCATCGCCGCAGTCGACGAATTCGATGCCGATGTGGCTGGGCAGGGCGTTGTCGCCCAGGGCGGTCATGGGTTCGAGGGGTGGCCGCTGCCCGCCCCACCAGATCGATGCGTTGCTCATGGCAACTGGTCTGGCGGAAAGCGGGCGGGCTGTAAACGGGGCGACTGTGAGTGGACGTCAGGCGGCCTTGGTCACCTTCGCTCCGGCGCGGACGCCATCATAGACGAACTCGCTGCCATCCAGATCGATGACCGGGATTTCGTCCTTTTCGCGCCAGTAATCCTGGTTGTGCCGCCATTCGGGCTTGTCGCCGCGCTTGGGCATCAGCTTCAGGCCGCGCATCAGGTAACCGGGGTTGAAGTTCTCCCCCTCGATCCAGTCGTCAAGCGGCATGTTGTGGTCTTCGTCGCGCAGCGCCACTTCGACCCGCTTCACGCCCTTGGCGTCCATGTGATTGAGCAGGCGGCAGACGAAATCGCCCAGCATGTCGACCCGCAGGGTCCAGCTGGCGCGGAAATAGCCCATCACCCAGACCATGTTGGGCACGCCGGTAAACATCATGCCGCGGTAATTGACCGTTTCGTGCCAATCGACCGGCTGGCCATCGACGAAGAACGGGATGCCGCCCATCATCAGCAGGTTGAAGCCGGTGGCGGCAACGATGATGTCCGCCTCGATCTCGTCCCCGCCCTTGGTGCGCACGCCCTTCTCGGTGAAGGTCTCGATCTCGTCGGTATAGACGCTCAGCTTGCCCGATACGGCAGCGCGGAAGATGTCGCCTTCTGGGCAGAAGGCGAGCCGCTGCTGCCAGGGGCGATACTTCGGTGTGAAGTGCGGCTCGAATTCGAAGTCTTCCTTGCCGGTGAAGGCGCGGACCAGCATCTTCAGTTCCTCGAACACCACGTCAGGCTCTTCGATGCAGCGCTGGGTCATCGCGTTCTGATCGTGCATGATCTGGGCGCGGACCACGCGGTGGATGGTCGGCTCGTCAATCTTGGCGGCGCGCAGCTTGTCAGCCAGCTCGTTCTTGTTTTCCGAGCAGAAGAAATAGGTCGGCGAACGCTGCAGCATCGAAACATGCGCGGCCTTTTCGGCAAAGGCGGGGATCACCGTGGCGGCCGTTGCACCCGAACCGATCACCAGCACCTTCTTGCCGGTGTAGTCCGTCTTCGGATCCCACAGCTGCGGGTGGATCAGCTGGCCCTTGTAGCGATCCATGCCCGGCCAATCGGGCATATAGGGCTTTTCGTGATCGTAATAGCCTTGGCACATCCAAAGGAAGTTGGCGGTAAAGCTGACTGCGGCGCCATCGCTGGCGCGCACGGCGTCGATGGTCCAGAGATTGGCCTTGCTGTCCCAGGCGGCGCGGGTGATGCGGTGGCCATAGCGGATATGCGGGGCGATACCGTTCTCCTCGATCACCTCGCCCATGTATTTCAGGATTTCCTGCGCGCTGGCAATCGGCGCGCCGACCCACGGCTTGAAGCGATAGCCGAAGGTGTAAAGATCGCTGTCAGAGCGGACGCCGGGGTACTTGTGCGTTTCCCAGGTACCGCCAAAACTGTCCTTCATCTCGAGGATAACATAGGACTTGCCGGGGCTCTGCTCCTGCAGGTGATAGGCCGAACCGATCCCGGAAATCCCGGCGCCGACGATCAGCACGTCGACATGGTTGCTGTCCTGGCTGGCTTGCTGGGCCGCGGCTTGTCCGGTCACAGGCGACTCTCCTCTCGCTCTCTTAATCGTTCGATTAAGCTCCCATTAGCGCCGCTTGCCAAGCCCCGAATTGATCGCCGTCAACTCGGTTCGAATTGAGGCGGTTGCATGCTGCCAGTGCCAAGTGCGCGCTGCATGTAAAGCGTATCGAGCCAGCGCCCGTGCTTGCGGCCAATGCCGGAAAGGCGCCCGGCCAGCGTAAAGCCCAGGCTGGCGTGGAGCGCTTCGGAGGCGGGCTCGGCCCCGCCGATCACGGCGATCATCTGACGGAAGCCGCCCGCCGTGCAGGCCTCGATCAGCGCGGCTAGCAGCGTTTTACCCAGTCCCTGTCCGCGCGCATCGTGGCGGATGTAGATGCTGTCTTCGCAGACAAAGCGATAGGCGGCGCGATCGCGGAACTGGGTGGCATAGGCATAGCCCAACAGCGTTCCATCCGCCTGCTCTGCCACCAGCCAGGGCCAGCCGGAATCCAGCACCCGCGCCATCCGCCGGGCCAGCTCGGCCGCATCGGGCGGCACCGTTTCATAGCTGGCCGTGCCGTGCAGCACGTGGTGAGCATAGATTTCGGCAATGGCCGGACAATCAGCGGGGTGGGCCGGGCGGATGTTCATCACGGCAGATTGGCTGCGCCAGTCGCGGCGTCAATCCCCGGCGATGGTCAGGCCGTCGATGCGGATCGTCGGCACGTTGATCCCGCGGTGCCATTCAAGGTCATTGGCTGGGGTCAGCGCGGCGAACATGTCGATCAGGTTGCCGGCCACGGTGAACTCGGCCACGGGCCCCTCGATCTTGCCGTTGACGATCCGGAAGCCCGATGCGCCCCGGCTGTAATCGCCGGTTACGCCATTCACGCCGTGCCCGATCAGCTCGGTGACGTAAACGCCATCGGCAATGTCGGCCATCAGCGCTTCGGGCGAGAGGCTGCCCGCGGCGAGGTGAAGGTTGCTGGTGCCAACCCCCGGCGAGCCGCCCGCGCCGCGCACGGCATGGCCGGTGGGCGTGCCACCCAGCTGGCGGGCGGCGGCGCTGTCCATCAGCCAGCCGGTGAGCTTGCCATCAGCGACCAGTTCGCGCCGGGCAACCGGCAGACCTTCGCCATCGAACGGGCGCGAGGACAGGCCGCGCTGGCGCAGCGGATCGTCAACGATGGTGATGCCGGGCTTGAACAGCTGGGCGCCATCCCGATCGAGCAGGAAGCTGGCGCGGCGGGCAATCGCATTGCCTGACATTGCACCGGTCAGGTGGCCAATCAGTGAACCGCCAACCCGCGGATCGAACACCACCGGCAGCGGCCCGCTCTTGAGGCGGCCAGGCTTCAACCGGGCGACGGCGCGGTCCCCTGCCATCTGGCCGATTTCTTCCGGCGCAGGCAGGTCGGCCAGATGGCGCGCCGTGCGCCAGCCATAATCGCGCTGCATGCCTTCGCCTTCACCGGCGATGACCACGGCGCTGATCCCGTGGCTGGTTCCGCCATAGGCCCCGGCAAAGCCGTGGCTGGTGACCAGCGCCATGACCCGGCGGGCCATGCTGGCCGAACCGCCTTCGCTGTTGGTCACACCGGCCACGGCGCGGGCGGCATCCTCGGCGGCCAGGGCGCGCGCCAGCAGATCCTGCGGGCTGGGTTCGGCGCTGTCCTCCAGGTCGAGCGGGGGCAGGCTGCCCTTGAACAGCAGGTCTTCCGGGGCCAGTCCGGCATAGAGGTCTTCCGGTGCAGCGCGCGCCATGTCGACCGCGCGGCCGGCCAGTTCCTGCAGCGCAGCGTCAGACAGGTCGCTTGAGCCGATCGAGGCCGAGCGGCTGCCCACAAAGACCCGCAGGTCCAGATGCTCGCTCTCGCTGCGTTCGATGTCTTCCAGCTTGCCCAGCCGGACCTGTATCCCTTCCGAAGAACTGCCGGAATAGATCGCGTCTGCGGCATCGGCCCCGGCCTTGCGGGCAAGGTCGATCAGCGCGGCGGCGCGTTCCTGGGCGGCGGAAGGGGTCAGCATCTAAGGGTCACTCCGAAAGCGGAGCGGCCGATCTAGGTACTCTGATCGCGAAGGGCAATCAGGTGAAGGCGAAAGCCAGCAGCTTGAACACGGCCGTCACGATAAAGGACAGGCCGATGGCCAGGGCCCAGACCCAGTTGCGATCGTTGCGATAATAGGGTGCCAGGCCCGGATCGGCGGCCTGTTCATCAGAGAGGCGGTTCCAGCGGCGTTCAAACCGGCGGCAGGCCGGAATAATTGCGGCGACCAGCACGACCAGGGCAAAATAGGGCAGCAGCGATCCGCTCTTGGCATTGAGCGCGCCCATGGTCACGAAGATCTGGAGCCCGGTATAGGCCAGCAGGGCATAGGCGATATGATCGCTCATCCGCTTGCGCCAATCGAGCTTGTTCGCGGCCTGAGCCGAAACGTCGGTACGGTGCCATGCCTTGGCCATCGGCGCTCCCCTAAACAGTCCCAGGTCGTCTTCGGTCTGCGCCGATGATCAACCGCATGAGTAAATCACCGAAGGGGGCAGTGATCAAGCCTCGTTTACCAATCGCGGTCTATGTCGTTTGTCGATGCCCATGCACGAAACCTGCCAAATGGACTTTCCGCCGCTTGCCGAGTGGCGCAGCGCCCCTTAAACGGATCTACGCAATGACCGATACAGCAGTCACCCAAACCGCTCGGCCCGGTGCCAATTCCTCGCTGCCGCAGGGCGGGCTGGAAGTCATCTCGATCGCCAAGTCCTATGACAAGCGCGCAGTCCTGACCGATATCTCGCTGTCGGTCGCCAAGGGCGAAGTGCTGGGCCTGCTCGGACCCAACGGCGCGGGCAAGACCACCTGTTTTTATTCGATCATGGGGCTGGTCCGTCCGGATTCGGGCCGAATCCTGATGGACGGGGTCGATGTCACCAACCTGCCGATGTACCGGCGCGCGATCCTGGGTCTGGGCTATCTGCCGCAGGAAACCAGCATCTTCCGCGGCATGACGGTTGAACAGAATATCAACTGCGTGCTTGAACTGGTCGAACCCGATCAGGATGTCCGCGCGCAGGAACTGGAACGGCTGCTGGACGAATTTGGGCTGACCCGGCTGCGCGCCAGCCCGGCCATGGCGCTGTCCGGCGGGGAACGCCGCCGCGCCGAAATCGCCCGCGCTTTGGCCGCCAAGCCTTCGATCATGCTGCTTGATGAGCCCTTTGCCGGGATCGACCCGCTTTCGATCAGCGATATTCGCGATCTGGTGAAGGACCTGAAGCAGCGCGGGATTGGCGTGCTGATTACCGATCACAACGTGCGCGAGACGCTGGATATCTGCGACAAAGGCTGCATCATCTATGGTGGCCAGGTGCTGTTCTCGGGAAGTCCCGAAGCGCTGGTCGCCGATGAAAACGTGCGGCGGCTCTATCTGGGCGAAGGGTTCACGCTGTGATTGCGCTGACTGGCCATCCTGCGGATGGCTTCGCGCCACCCACCACCCCGCACCCCCGGCC
>CAWUNP010000047.1:0-7855 GCA_963923805.1 uncultured Novosphingobium sp.
TATTCGGGCGAGGTGATGAAGAAGAAGCTGGCAAAGCCCGCCGCCCCGGCCAGCAGGCAGACCACGTGGGTCATGGCCTTGCCGATCCGGCGCGAGAGCAGCGGCAGCATTGTCAGCGCCGCGATCGCGGCCACGCCGTTGTAGACCGAGAACAGCACCCCAACCCAGTTACCGCCATCCTGATAGGCCGTGCTGGCCGGATCGCTGGAGCCGAAGAAGTTCTGCGCCACCACCGGGGTGGTGTTGATCCACATGATGAACAGCGCCGACCAGCTGAAGAACTGGACCAGCGCCAGCTTCTGCATGATCTCCGGCATGCCGGAAAAGTCACCGACGATGGCGGTCAGCATGTTGGCGCTCTTGCCAGCGCGGGCCAGGCGGATGGCGAGATGGCTCAGCACGCCATAACCCACCAGCAGCATGGCCAGCAGGTAGACTTCCTTTTCCAGCCCCCATTGCTCGGTCGCCAAAGCCAGCAGGCCGCCCGCGGCGATCCACCAGAACGGTCCGCTGCTGCTGCGCGTGGCGAGCGCCGGCTGGGTCGAAACTTCGGCTGCTTCCGCTTCCCCGAAGGCGGCCAGTTCCGCGGGCGAATATTCCTTGGTGGTCAGCACGGTCCACAGCACGGCGGCGAACAGGGCGAGACCGCCAGCCCAGAACGAATAGCGCACCGTATCGGGGATCTGGCCCAGCGCTGCCTCATTCGAGACCCCCCAGTGATCGAGCAGGTACGGGAAGATCGAGCCAACCACCGCGCCGACGCCGATGAAGGCGGTCTGCACGGCATAGCCGGCGGTGTGCTGGTCCTTGCGCAGCATATCGCCCACAAAGGCGCGGAACGGCTCCATCGAGATGTTTAGGCTGGCATCCAGCACCCACAGCAGGACTGCGGCCATCAGCAGCACATTGCTTTCCGGCATGGCCAGCAGCGAAATCGCCGCCAGCAGCGCGCCCAGCAGGAAGAACGGGCGGCGGCGGCCGAGCCGGCCGAGCCAGGTCTTGTCGGAAAGGTGGCCGATGATCGGCTGGACCAGCAGCCCGGTCAGCGGCGCGGCGACCCACAGCGCGGGCAGATCATCGATCGAGGAGCCCAGCGACTGGAAGACCCGGCTCATATTGGCGTTCTGCAGCGCAAAGCCAATCTGGATGCCGAAGAAGCCGAAGCTGATGTTGAACAGCCCGGCCCAGTTCTGCCGCGGTTTTTCGGTAGCCATGTCTCTCCCCTTTATGGCTGGCAGGGCTGGCACGCCCGGTGCGGGCAGGCAATAGGCATACGAATACGCAACGCCGTCTTAGCCGGTGGTGCTGGCCCGGATCATCAGCCGCGGGGCCAGCACGCGGTTGGTGCTGACGCGGTTCTCGATCTGCTCGGCCAGGGTTTCGACCAGCAGTTCGCCTGCCGCCATCAGGTCCTGCTGCACGGTCGTCAGCGGCGGGCTGGTCAGGCTGGCGGCGGGAATATCGTCAAAGCCCATGACGGCCACGTCATCCGGCACCCTGAGACCGGCTTCGGCCAGCGCGCGCATGGCGCCGATCGCGATCAGGTCACTGGCGGCGAAGACTGCATCGAATTGCGCGCCGCGTTCCAGCAAGGTCGTGATCGCAGCGCGGCCATCGCCTTCGCTCGACAGCGCGGCCACCTGCAGTGCCGGGTCGGCCGCCAGTCCGGCCGCGGCCATGGCCTCTCCCAGTCCGCGATAACGCTCGGCGAATTCGGGATAGTGTTCATCGGCCTGGCCGATAAAGGCGATCCGTTTGCGGCCCAGACCGAGCAGGTGCTCACCCGCCAGCCGCCCGGCGGCGACATTGTCCGTGCCAACGGTCGATCCGATCTTCTCGACCTCCACCGAACCCCAGCGCACGAAGCGCGTGTCATGCTCGACCAGTTCGGCCAGCCGCTCGGTGTAAGCCGTGTAGTCACCATAGCCGAGCAGGATCAGGCCATCGGCGCGGTGGCTGTCCTGATAGCGGGTGTGCCAATCGTCTTCCATCTTCTGGAACGAGATCAGCAGGTCGAGTCCGCGGTTGGCGGTCGCCCGGGTGATCGCGCCCAGCATGGCCAGGAAGAACGGATTGATGTTCGCCCCGTCGGGCGTCGGATCTTCAAAGAACAGCAGAGCAATAGTGTGCGAGCGCTGCGAGCGGAGCGACGAGGCGTTCTTGTCGACCGAGTAATTCAGTTCGCGCGCGATCTCCTGGATCCGCTGGCGGGTGGCCAGGCTGACCGATTTCGAACCGCGCAGCGCCCGGCTGACGGTGGGCTGCGAAACCCCCGCCAGATAGGCGATGTCAAAGCTCGTCGGCTTGCTTGAGGGCTTGCGGCCCATCTGGTCTCCTGCCCCTGCGCGGTTCGGTCTGATGCCGGTGTAAAGACAGGAATAGCCGTTCGCTGCCCGACCGGCAATGGCATTGCCCGGGGGCGTTGCCGATTGGCCACGACCCGTCACCGCATAATATGCGTATACGTATGCCTTCTTCCTGCGCGGCCCGGTCGGACCGTATCTGCACCGATCCACGGGAGGAGGAGCCGTATGCTCGGCCCAATTCCGCATGGGGCATTGCGCCGGGGGGACTGGACCTGCCGGCGCGGTTTAGGGAGAGTACATCGTGGCACTTCGCACCCGTTACGCTGGTGGCCTTGGGGTTTCGGCCATCGCACTGGCAATTTCCGCTGTGGCCCTGCCCAGCACCGCTTTCGCGCAGGACACCGCTGCTGCCGACGCCAATGACGACGCCATCGTCGTCACCGGCTTCCGCGCATCGATCGATTCGTCGGCTGCGCAGAAGAAGTCGAACACTTCGATCGTCGAAGTCGTTTCGTCGGAAGATCTCGGCAAGCTGCCGGATCTGTCGATCGCTGAATCGCTGTCGCGCTTGCCGGGTCTTGCCACCCAGCGCCTTGACGGCCGCGCCAACGTCGTTTCGATCCGCGGCCTTGCCCCGGACTTCACCACCACGCTGCTGAACGGCCGCGAGCAGGTCAGCGCCGGCAACAACCGCGGCGTTGAGCTGGACCAGTATCCGACCGAACTGCTGAACGGCGCCGTGGTCTACAAGACCCCCGATGCCAAGCTGATCGGCCAGGCCCTGGGCGGCACGATCGACATGAAGACGATCCGTCCGATCGCCTATGGCAAGAAGCAGCTGGTTGTCGGCGCGCGCGCCGAACTGAACGACCTGGGCAAGCTGAACCCGGACATTTCGAACAAGGGCTATCGCGCCAACATCTTCTACGTTGACCAGAACGCCGAAGGCACTGTCGGCTGGGCCTTCGGTTATGCCCGCATGCAGTCGCCGACCCAGGAAGAGCGCTGGAACGCCTGGGGCTATCCGGACCTGAATTCGACCACCAAGGTGATCGGCGGGGCCAAGCCCTATGTGAAGTCGAACGAACTGAAGCGCGACGGCCTGATGGGCGTGCTCGAACTTCAGCCGAACGACCGCTTCCACACCACCTTCGATGGCTACTGGTCGAAGTTCAACGACGAACAGCGCCTGCGCGGCATCGAACTGCCGCTGCAGTGGTCGGCTGCTTCGCTGCAGCCGGGTTACACCTCGTCGGGTGGCCTGGTCACCTCGGGCCGCTTCAACGGCGTCGAAGCCGTGATGCGCAACGACATCGTCAACCGCAATGCCGAGATCTGGGCGATTGGCAACAACACCGCGTTCAAGGCCAACGATACGCTGACCCTTGAACTGGACCTCAGCTATTCGCACCTGAAGAAGACTGAAGAGAATCTTGAAATCTACCTCGGCACCGGCCGTGGCGGCGGCGTCGGTGCAACCGACAGCCTGGGCTTCACCATGCCTTCGAACGGCGGCGTGATCACCTTCAAGCCGACCATCAACTATGCCGATCCGACCCTGTTCACGATCACCGACCCGCAGGGCTGGAACAGCTGCGGTGGCACCGTTTCGAACTGCCAGGACGGCTTCGTCAACCGCCCGACCGTCAAGGATCGTCTCCAGTCGATCCGTCTTCAGGCCATTCAGGCCCTGGACGGCTTCGTCGAGAACATCACTGTTGGCGCGAACTATTCGGATCGCCGCAAGCAGCTGATCGACGAAGGCTATGTGCTGACCAACAAGTCCTACCCGGCCAGCCCGGCGGTTCCGGCCAGCTACCTTTACCAGCCGGTCAGCCTTGGCTTCATCGGCATCCCGGGCATGGTCTCGTTCGACGCCTGGCGGTACTACAACGAAGGCAACTACAAGCTGACCAGCGAAGCGCTGTGGACGCCGAGCCGTCTGACCAACAGCTTCACCGTGCGTGAAAAGGTTCTGACCGGTTACGTCCAGGCCAACTTCAACAGCGGCGCAGTGCGCGGTAACGCAGGCGTCCAGGTGGTCCACACCGACCAGCAGGCCGATGGCTTCGCTGCTTCGAACCCGGGCACCGGCACGATTTCGAAGGCAATCACCGATGGCGCGAAGTACACCGACTTCCTGCCGAGCCTGAACGTCTCCTATGAAGTCGCTCCGCAGACCCTGATCCGCTTCGGCGCGGCCCGCATGCTGGCTCGCGCCCGCATGGACCAGCTGAACCCGGGCGTTGGCTACAGCTTCAACGCTGCCAACAACATCCCTGGCGCCAGCATCAACCGTTCGCCATGGTCGGGTAGCGTTGGCAATTCCAAGCTGCGCCCGCTGATGGCCGATACGTTTGACCTTGCGGTTGAAAAGTACTTCGGCCGTGGCGCTTACGTCTCGGTCGGCGGCTTCTACAAGCATCTCGAGAACTGGATCTATCGCCAGAACTCGACCTTCGACTTCACCGGCACCCCGACCCCGGGCAACGTCACCCCGACGTTCAACCAGGGTATCGTTTCGCAGTGGCAGAACGGTAGCTCGGGCAAGGTCTATGGCTTCGAAGGTTCGCTCTCGCTGCCGTTCAGCACCTTCTCGTCGTCGCTCGATGGCTTTGGCTTCCTCGCCAGCGCCTCGTACACCGACAGCCGCGTGACCGAGGGCGGCGCTGCCCCGATCAACATGCCGGGCCTGTCGAAGTGGGTGGTCAATGGTACCGCCTACTACGAAAAGAACGGCTTCCAGATGCGCGCTTCGGCCCGCTATCGTTCGGACTTCCTGGCTGAAGTCTCGGGCCTCAGCCTGGTCCGTGACAAGGTGATGGCCGCGGCCGAAGTCGTGTTCGATGCCCAGATCGGCTACACCTTCAATGAAGGTGCGCTGAAGGGCCTGGGGATCCTGCTCCAGGGCAGCAACCTCACGAACGAGCCGTTCGTCACCTACTACAACAACGACAAGCGCCAGGTTCGCGATTACCAGAACTATGGCCGCAACGTCATGCTTGGCATCACCTACAAGTACTGATGCTGAAACGGTGGGCCCGGCCGGTGGTCGGGCCCACCATTCCCGTCACGGGAAAAACGTAACAAAAGACAAAATCGTCCCTCAACAGTTGGGAGCTGGATTGTGAACGATAGTCGCATCCGCGACGTCGTCATCGTGGGTGGCGGCACAGCGGGCTGGATGGCAGCTGCCGCGCTTTCCGCCACGATGGGCGACCAGCTTCGCATCCGCCTGATCGAGAGCGACGAAATCGGCATCGTCGGCGTCGGCGAAGCCACCATTCCGGCGATCCGCCTGTTCAATGGCCTGGTCCGGATCGACGAGGACGAATTCCTCCGCGCCACCCAGGGCAGCTTCAAGCTGGGGATCGAATTCCTTAACTGGGGCAAGATCGGCGAAAGCTATATGCACGTCTTTGGCCAGTTGGGCCAAAGCCTCGACCTGATCGAGTTCTGGCAATACTGGCTGCGCGGCCGCAAGGAAGGACTGGCGGGCCCGCTGGGGGACTACTCGCTCAACGAACTGGTCGCGCGTGCGGGCAAGTTTGGCCGGCTGCCGCCGCATCCCAACGGGCAGCTTGATGGCGTTTCCTACGCCTTCCACTTTGATGCCTCGCTGTATGCGCGCTTCCTGCGCGGCCATTCCGAACGCAACGGCGTGGTGCGCACCGAAGGCAAGATCACCGGCGTGAACCGCAATGCCGAAAACGGCTTTATCCGCTCGGTCACGCTCGAATCGGGCGAAGAGATTGCCGGCGAACTGTTCATCGATTGCTCGGGCTTCCGCGGCCTGCTGATCGAGCAGGAGCTGGAGACCGGCTATGTCGACTGGAGCAACTGGCTGCCCAGCGACCGCGCGATTGCCGTGCCGACGGCCAATGTCGGCCCAATCCGGCCCTATACCCAGTCGATCGCCCATCCGGCCGGCTGGCAATGGCGCATTCCGCTGCAGCACCGCACTGGCAACGGCCATGTCTTCTCCAGCCAGTTCATGAGCGAGGACGAAGCCACCCGGATCCTGCTCGACACGGTCGAGGGTGAGCCTTTGGCCGATCCGCGGACGATCCGGTTCAAGACCGGGATGCGCAAGCTGGCCTGGAACCGCAACGTGATCGCGCTGGGGCTGGCCTCGGGCTTTATCGAGCCGCTGGAATCAACCTCGATCCATCTGGTGCAGAATGGCATCGCCCGGTTGATCTCGCACTTCCCGGACCGCAGCTTTGCCCGGTCGAACATCGATACCTACAACCGCCGGATCGCCTATGATTATGAGCGGATCCGCGATTTCATCATCCTGCACTACACCGCCAACCAGCGCGACGAGCCGTTCTGGCGCCACGTGCGCGAGATGGAACTGCCGCAAAGCCTGCGCGACAAGATCGAGCTGTTCAAGGCGACGGGGCGGATCTTCCGCGAGCAGGAAGAACTGTTTGCCGAAGTCGGCTGGTTCCAGGTGCTGGTTGGGCAGAACATCCTGCCGGACACCTACCATCCATTGGCCGATGCCTTGACGCGCGATGAGCTGGCCGGGTTCCTCAACGATCTGAAAACGATCCTGGCCGCGCCGGTGCCGCGCCTGCCCACCCATGCCGAATTCATTGCGCAAACCTGCGCGGCAGAGCCGGTCCGTGCCGGTTAAGCCTTTCACGCAAGCCAGAGGCGCCCTGTGATGATCCGTTCGCTGCTCACTGCTGTCAGCCTGCTCGCTCTGGCCCCTGCAGCCTATGCGCAGGCTGCTGCTCCGGCTGCAGTGCCCTCGCTCGCCGAAGTGCGCGCGCGCACGCCGAACCAGGAAGTGGTCTATTTCGTCCTGCCCGACCGGTTCGAGAACGGCGATCCGAAGAATGACACTGGCGGGCTCAAGGGTGATCGGCTCAAGACCGGCTATGATCCCACCGCCAAAGGATTTTACCACGGCGGCGACCTGAAGGGGCTGACCAACCGGCTCGACTATATCCAGGGGCTGGGCGCGACGGCGATCTGGTTCGCACCGGTGTTCAAGAACAAGGTCGTGCAAGGGCCGAAGGGCGACGAGAGCGCCGGATATCACGGTTATTGGGTAACCGATTTCACCCAGGTCGATCCGCACTTCGGCACCAATGAAGAGTTCAAGGCCTTCGTCGATGCCGCCCACGCGCGCGGCATGAAGGTCTACATGGATATCCTGGTCAACCACACGGCCGATGTGATCCAGTATCGTGATCCGGGCGACTATGCCTATCGCAGCAAGGCCGATTTCCCGTTCTCGCGCCGGGGCGGGCCCGCAGGCGCCGCAATCAATCCCGGCTTCAATGGCGACAAGGATCCGCGCCCTGAAAACTGGGCCAAGCTGACCGATCCGAGCTGGGCCTATACGCCCTACGTCCCGAAGGACGAGGCCAAGGTCAAGGTTCCGGCCTGGCTCAACGACCCGATCTATTACCACAACCGCGGCAATTCGAACTGGGTGGGCGAAGGCGCCGTTTATGGCGATTTCGTGGGCCTTGACGACGTGGCGACCGAGCATCCCCGCGTGGTGGCCGGGATGATCGAGATCTATTCCGGCT
>CAWUNP010000048.1:0-7817 GCA_963923805.1 uncultured Novosphingobium sp.
TTGCGGCTCTGTTCGAACAGCTCGTCCATGCCCTGCTTGCCCGCGCCGGAAACCGACTGATAGGTTGCCACGACCACGCGCTTGATCTTCGCCGCATCGTGGAGCGGCTTGAGTGCGACGACCAGCTGCGCGGTGGAGCAATTCGGGTTGGCGATGATCATCTTCGCCTTGTAGCCATCGATCGCATCGGGGTTCACTTCAGGCACGACCAGCGGCACGTCCGGATCCATCCGGTAAAGCGAGCTGTTATCGATCACCACACAGCCCGCAGCCGCAGCCTTGGGCGCATAGACCTTCGACACGTCCGACCCGGCAGAGAACAGGGCGATATCCCAGCCGGCAAAGTCGAAGTGCTCGACATTGCGGACCTTGAGCATCTGCCCGGTCTCACCAAATTCGATCTCATCGCCGGTCGAGCGCGAGGAGGCGACCGCCGCGAGTTCATCGATCGGGAACTCCCGTTCGGCCAGAACATTGAGCATCTCGCGGCCGACATTGCCCGTCGCGCCGACCACTACCACCCGGTAACCCATGGCTTACTCCTGTTGAATGGCGCTGCGGCTAAACCGGCTGACCATTGTTGTCCACCGGCAGCGCATCGAAGGCTACCGTCATGCGCGGGGCGCCGCTTTCGAACGGCGTGGTGCCGTGCCACAGGTAAGACGGGAAGAGCACCAGATGCCCTTCCTGCGGCTGCACCACCCGGCGCGGCGCTAGGTCCAGGCCAAGCGCGGCATCGGGCACGCCGAAGGCCAAGGCCCCCTGCCCCGATCCGGCCGCAACTTCGGGCGGCAGGCTGGCGTAATAGGCACTGCTGAGCCAGCCGGCCGGATGGATATGGCTGATGTGATAGCCGGACGATGCAAGCCGCACCGACCACGAGGTCGGGAAGCCGACCTGGCCGGTAATCCGCCCTAGGAACGGATGGCCCGGTTCGGGTCGGAGCGCGGCAAGGCGTTGCTCGATCGCCGCCTTGGTCGCCCGCGCCAGACCGGTGATCACCGGATCGTCCGCCTCGAACAGGTTGCCACGCGTCTGGATGCCACCGCGCAACGACTGGTCCGCCGGTTGAGCGGCAAGCTGGTGCCGCGCCTCAAGCACGCCGGGCAGGCGCGGATCGAGCCCGAGATCGATCGGCATGACAAGGTTGTCATAATCGCACAGCCAGTGCTCGCGCTCATCATCAAGCAGGCGCCAGGCGATGCTCAGCAGCGCCCAGGCCGATTGATCCTTGGGTAGCAGCCGCGCGGCTTGCTCAGCTGCAGCAGCCGCCCCGGCCGGGTCACCCTTGCGCAGCAGGATATGGGACCGGATCGTATGCGCGGGCGGATAGGTGGGTTCGCCGATCAGTGCCGCATCGATCTTGGCCAGTGCTTCGTCATCGCGGCCCGTTGCGGTCAGGGCATTGGCGATGAATGCGGTGATCATGGTATCCGTGCCGAAACGTGCTTCGGCCTGTGCAGCAAGGTCCAGCAATTGATCCCACAACTGGTGTCCGCGGGCGATGGCCATAGCTTCAACCCAGAGGGCCGCAGACTGCGGCGCTCGCAGCAAAGCATCGCTCAGGCTATCGAGCGCCTGCTCACCGCGCCCCAATTGCGGCAAGAGGCTGGCCATGGCGGTGTGCGGCTCAACCAGTTCCGGCTTGGTCCGCACGGCATCACGATAGGCCGCCAGCGCCTCATCAAACCGGCCCGCGTCGGCCAGCAGATGACCGCGCATGGTGGCTGTTTCCGCCAGCTGTAGCCCTTCCGCCCAGGTCCGCTCGATCTCGGCCAGCGCCTGCTCGGCCCGCCCGCACTTGCGCAGTTCGACCGCCAGGTTGTGGCGCGCGATCCGATCAGCCGGGTTCGCGGCAAGCTGCTGCTGCAAGGCCGCCACCTGCGCCGGCGATCCGGTCGGTCCGATACCCAATGTCATGGCTTCACTCCGTGGCGTTCAAGGAAGGCAAAGATCGAATTCCACAAATGGGTGCCGATCTTCGGCCCACCCACCCGGTGCGTATAGCCGGGATAGAGCATCATCTCGAACGGCACGACCTCGCTCTGCATCTTGGCGATGAGGGCCGAGGAATTCTCGAACACCACGTTGTCGTCAGCCAAGCCATGAATCAGCAACAAGGGATCGCTGATCTTGCTTGTATCGGCCATGGCATTGGCCTTGGCATAGGCGCCAGCGTCAGCCTTCGGGTCGCCCATGTAACGTTCTGTGTAATGGGTATCATAGAGGTCCCACTTGGTCACCGGCGCGCCCGAGATCCCAGCGGCATAGACCCCCGGCTTGGCCTGAAGCATCTTCAGCGTCATGTAGCCACCGTAAGACCAGCCGTAGGTGGCGATCTTGTCCCCCGCCACGAACCGCAGCGACTTGAGGTATTCCGCCCCCGCCAACTGGTCCGCCACTTCAACGCTGCCCATCGCGCGATAGATCTGCTTAGAGAAATCAACCCCGCGATTGTCCGACCCGCGGTTGTCGATCTGGAAATAGATATAACCCTTGTCGACGATAGCCTGAGCCAGCGGGCTCATCCAGGCGCGCAGCACCTGCTGGTTGCTGGGCCCGCCATAGTGCGAGAAGAACACCGGATAGCGCTTCCCCGGCTCCAGCGGCGGGGTGATCATGTTCCAATGCAGCACGGTCCCGTCTGCCGCCAAAATCGTGCCGAACTCCACCGGGCGATGGCTGGCAAGGAATGGCGCATAGGGATGCTTCGCGTCGAGCTTGTTTTCCTCGATCCAGGCGATCCGCTTGCCCGCCTGATCCGCCAGATAGACCTGCGGCGGCTGGTTGACCGACGAGCGCGCAATCAACAGCGACTTGCCGGACGTGTCCATACTGGCGCTGTTGTGAAAGCCCAATTCGCTCAACCGGGTGACCTTGCCCGGTTTGGCCAGATCGAGCGCGTAAACCTGATGCGCCAAGGGATCATCCTTGGTGGCGGTGAAGAACACCTTGCCACTGGCTTGATCGACACCGACCAGTGCGGTCACCACCCAATCGCCCTTGGTCAACTGCTGCCACTGGCCCTGCTGGAAGTGCCACAGGTGGCCGAAGCCATCGCGCTGCGACCACCAGATCAGGCTGCCATCCTTGAGGAAGCGATAGCTGTTTGACAGATCAATCCAGTGGCCGGGGGCCGCGGCCTCAGTAAAGAGCACGCGGCTCTTGCCGGTAGCCGGATCGACCGCCAGCATATCAAGCGAGGTTTGCGCACGGTTCTCGCGCTGAACGTAGAGCGTCTTGCCATCCGGTGCCCAGTCGACCCGGGCGAGGTAAATGTCCTTGTCGGCTCCCATATCGACTTCGACCCGATCGCTGCCATCGGGCTTCTGAACGTAAAGCGAGACCAGCGTGTTCGGCGTACCAGCCAGCGGGTAGCGCTGGGCATAGGTCTTGGTCCCCTCAGCCCCGATTGCGGCGCGGGTGACGACCGCCACCGGCGCTTCGTCAAACCGCTGCACGGCCACCCGGCTGTCATCAGGCGCCCACCAGTACCCGGTGTGGCGGTCCATCTCTTCCTGGGCCACGAACTCGGCTTCACCCCAGGATACGGTTTCGGACTGCTCTTCCGGCGTCACCGGCTGCGCCGCCTCGCCCACCTTGCCCGTCCACAACCGCCGCCCGCGAACGAATGAGACAAACGCGCCCTTGGGGCTGAGCGCCGGGTTCAGCTCGTCATCCGGGGTATCTGACAGGCGCTGCACCGAGCCATCGAGCCGGGCCAGGTAAAGATCCCCATCCAGCGGAACGAGGATCGCCTTGCTGTCCGCCGCCCATTCATAGCTGACGATGCCCTTGAGATCTCCAATCCGCAGCCGTTCGCGCTGCATCTTCTCGGCCTCGGACAGGTCCTTGCCCGATCCCAGCTTCAGCGAATCGACCAGCATGGTCCATTGCCCGGTGGTCCGGTCAAAGCCCCACAGGTCATAGCGCTCACGATCATCAGCGCGATTGCGCAGCAGGGTCAGGTAGCGGCCATCGGGCGAGAGCTTCACGGCGCGCGGCACCGAGCCCGACAGGCTGGGACTGGCGAAGACGCGTTCAAAGGTCAGCGGCTGGGCTGCAGGCACGGGGTTCTCCGTGGAAGTCTGGGCAAGGAGCGGAGCAGGGGCGAGCGCAACCAGGGCGCAGGCAGCAAGCAATCGGGCAATCGGCGACACGAGATACTCACGCAACGAAAAGGGGCGCCCCGGTTGCCCGGGACGCCCCTCTCTAAACTGCTTTGCTGGCAGCGCCAGAGCCTCGCGCAGATGCGCTTACTCGCCGTCGTTGCGCACGTCGCGGCGCTCGGCAATGCGAGCGCGCTTGCCGGTGCGGCCACGCAGGTAATAGAGCTTCGCACGACGCACCACGCCCTTACGGACGACGGTGATGCTGTCGAGCGTCGGCGAGTAGAGCGGGAACACGCGTTCCACGCCTTCACCGAAGCTCATCTTGCGGACGGTGAAGTTGCTGCCGATGCCCTTGTTGGCGCGCGCGATGCAAACGCCTTCGAAGGCCTGCACGCGGCTGCGATCGCCTTCGATCACCTTCACGCCGACGCGGACGGTATCACCGGGGCGAAACTCCGGAATATCCTTAGCGGCCTTGGCAATTTCCTCGGCCTCGATCTGCTGGATCAGGTTCATGATCCTCAGTCCTTCTTTTCACGCCGCGCGCCAGAGGCAGACAGGACCCGAGCGCCCTCATGACGCTCCCAAAGATCCGGCCTGCGTGACCGTGTATCGATCTCGGACTGCAGCTTGCGCCAGTCCTTGATCTTCGCATGATCCCCCGATCGCAGCACTTCAGGGATCGTGCGCCCTTCCCACTCAGCGGGTCGGGTATAGTGGGGATATTCCAACAAACCGTTCTCGAACGATTCTTCGGACCCACTGGAAGGGGCGCCCATTACGCCGGGAAGCAGCCGAATGCAAGCGTCTAGCAGCATCAGCGCCGCCGGCTCTCCGCCAGACAGGATGATGTCGCCAATCGACACTTCCTCAACCTGGCGGCCATCGAAAATACGCTCGTCAAATCCCTCGAACCGGCCGCACAGCACGGTCACGCCAGGGCCTGCCGCCAGTTCGCGCACCCGGGCCTGGGTCAGCGGCTTGCCGCGCGGGGTCATGGCAATGACGGGTGCCTCGGGATTGCGGCTGCGCGCATGGTCGATGGCTGCAGCCAGCACATCGACCCGCAGCACCATCCCGGCGCCGCCGCCGGCCGGCGTGTCATCGACGGTCTTGTGCTTGTCGATCGCGAAATCGCGGATTTGCACGGTTTCGAGCGACCACTTGCCCTCGTCCCGCGCGCGCCCGGCCAGGCTTACGCCAAGCGGCCCGGGGAACATCTCCGGATAAAGCGTCAGGACAGTGGCAGCAAAAGTCATGGCCGCGCCTTTCCCAGATCGCTTGGCGCAAGGCAATTGGACTCTTGCCTGCCCGGGCGCGGCAGGGAACAGTAGTGGAATGAAAAGACTGCTTGCCCTGCCGCTCCTGCTGATGACCGCCCCCGCCGCCGCCGAGGAGATCGGCGAATGCCGCTTCAGCCGCGAAACGCTCAGTTTTGCCGGCAGCCGGACCGAGCAGGCAGCCTGCCTGCTGCGCAAGATCGAACTGCTGGCCGTGCGCAAGCCCCAACCGCTGCCCAAGGTGATCCAATCACTGATAGCGCGCGATGATGGCCCGACAGCCGCCCAGAAGGCCGCCGCGCTGGCGGCCTTTCCGGAGCCCTACCGGACCTATGCGGCGCAGTGGGCCGATACGCCGCTGTCGCGCACGGCAGAAGGCCTGCCCGCGCTCTACTTCGTGATCCACGATACCTCGACGCCGTTCTACGCGAACGATCCCTTCCCGAAGCGACTCAACCAGGACCTCAAGGTCAATGATTTCACGCCGTACATGGACCAGACCTTCGCGCGCGAGCCCGTGGCCCACATCTTCCTGAACCGCGTTGGGCAAATCTGGGCGGGGCATGAGTTCCAGGAAGGCTGGCGCGCCACCAAGCTGGAAAGCCGCGTGGTCGGCCAGCGCGTTCGCGGCCGGATGCTGCATATCGAAACGGTTCAACCGCGGCGCTTCCTGCCGGGCGCAACCAGCCGCGGCCAGACCTATGGGCCAAAACCGGGCTTCACCAAGGAACAGTACCGGATGCTGGCCGCGCTGTATGTCTTTGCCAGTGCGCGGGCCGGATCGTGGCTGATCCCGGCCCAGCACAACACAGTCGACGCCGGCATCCCCGATGCCCACGACGATCCGCAGAACTTTGAGCTGAAACAGTTTGCCAGGGAACTGGAAAAGCTGGTCGGCAAACCGCGCTAGGCGGGGAAATCGTTCCGGGTCGTGCGGATTGCGATTGGCAGGCCAATCGCGGTCGCCATGATCAGGCCCAACAGCGCCAAGGCGATGATCGGGGTCAGACCGAACGGCAGCCCGCGCCGGACCATCGCAACCAGCGGCACAAGCACCGGGACAAGGCCGGCGATGGTAGCCGAAATGAGGATCCGCTGCTTGCGGCCGCTATTCGGGCTGAGCGCCCGCATCCCGCTGCAAGTGCCCCAGGCAAGCGCCGCGGGCACCAACACCATCACGATCACGCCAAGAATGAAAGGCACGGCCGCAGCCTAGTCGGATTCGGCGAAAGGCGCGGAAACCACCAGGCGCTCCGCATCCCATTCGGGCACGGCCTCCACCCGCATCGGCACCATGAACTTCTTGCCGGTGGGGCGCTTGATCTCGATCACGTCGCCCGCGCCGAAATTATCGACCGCGATCACCTCGCCCAGGTCAGCCCCTTCGCTGGAGATGGCAGGCAGGCCGATCAGGTCGGTGTGGTAATACTCGCCCTCGGCCAGCGGCGGCAGGGCAGAGCGCGGGACGGTCAGCAGGGTGCCGCGCAGCGCTTCGGCGGCATTGCGATCCGTCACTTCTGCAAAGCGGGCAATCGCGCCGCCCTTGCCGTCATCGCGCAGCTTGGAAACGGTCAGCTTTGAATCGTTGAAGGCGCGGAACCGCTTGAGCGATTCCACGCCTTCACCGAACAGCTTCAGGCGGACTTCGCCCGTTACCCCGTGCGCGCCGGCTATGGCGGCGAGAGTAACAGGCTTGTCGCTGGCCAAGACGGCTTAGCCTTCAGCCTGTTCTTCGCTGGCTTCGGCAGCCGGGGCTTCCTCAGCGGCAGCTTCTTCGGCCGGAGCAGCTTCTTCTTCTTCAACCGCCGGAGCGGCGGCAGCAGCGGCAGCAGCCTCTTCAGCTTCGCGGGCCTTTTCGGCCTTTTCCTCGGCGCGGTCCTTAGCCTTCTGGCCCGGCTCACCCTTATGCGGGTTGTTGGTCGGCGCACGCTCCTTGATGCCGGCCTTGTCAAGCAGGCGGGCAACGCGGTCGGTCGGCTGGGCGCCAACGCCGATCCAGTACTTCACGCGGTCTTCGACCAGACGAACGCGGTCAGCATCATCCTTGGCGAGCAGCGGGTTGTAGGTGCCAACCTGCTCCAAGAACTTGCCGTCGCGCGGCGAGCGGCTGTTGGCGACGACGATCTTGTAGTACGGGCGCTTCTTGGAACCGCCACGCGAAAGACGAAGAGAAACAGACATTTGAACTACCTTTCAAACAAATCAGATTAGAATTCGAAACTACTTTTTCTTGAGAAGATCGTTGAGATTCGGCGGCAGACCGCCAGCAGCACCGGGCCCACCAAGGCCGGGCATAGCCGCGCCCAGTCCGCCACCGCCGAACAGCTTGCCCAGGCCGGCAAGGCCGCCCATCTTCTTGATCTGCTTCATCGCGCGCTCCATTTCCCTGTCTCTTATACACATCTGACGCTGCCGACGATACTCC
>CAWUNP010000049.1:0-7799 GCA_963923805.1 uncultured Novosphingobium sp.
ACAGACACGGCATAGCCTTCCGCCGTGAAGCGGAATTCCAGCAGTTCCGCCAGCGCCGGATCATCTTCGACCAGCAGCAGGCGCGGCTTGCTCATAGATCAGGCTCCCGCCGTGTCTTCCCGGTCAGTCAGGTAGGATCCGGTCGCGGCATAGTGGACCATCTCGGCCACGTTGGTCGCATGGTCCCCGATCCGCTCGATATTGCGGGCGACGAACAGCAATTCCGCCGCGCTGCTGATCGAGGTGGGGTTCTCGATCATGTGGCTGACCAGGTTGCGGAAGATCGAATTGTAGAAGGCATCGACCTTGTCATCACGGGCCACGATCTCGGTCGCAAGCGCAGCGTCGCGGGCGGCGAAGGCGGTCATGACATCATGAACCATCTCGCCCGCCACCTCGGCCATCGCTGGGATCAGGGTGAGCGGATCGAACTTCTTGCGGTGCTCGATCTTGTCGGTGCTCTTGGCGATGTTCTTGGCATAGTCGCCAATGCGCTCAACCACGCCGGCGATCTTGAGCGCGGCGATCACTTCGCGCAGGTCATCCGCCATCGGCGCGCGCAGGGCGATCACGCGGACGGCCAGCTTGTCGACCTCGGCCTCAAGGGCGTCGATCCGCTTGTCGCGGGCGATCACGCCCTTGGCCAGTTCGCTGTTGCCCTTGACCAGGGCTTCCATCGCCTCGGCCAGCGAGACTTCGGCCAGGCCGCCCATTTCGGCGATCAGGCCGCGCAGCCGGGTGATGTCTTCATCGAAGGCTTTGACTGTGTGTTCGTGTGCCATCAGCCGTACCGTCCTGTAATGTAATCCTTGGTCCGCTCTTCGCGGGGATTGGTGAAGATATCGCTGGTTTTGCCATATTCCACCATCTTGCCGAGGTGGAAAAAGGCGGTGCGCTGCGAAACGCGCGCCGCCTGCTGCATCGAGTGGGTCACGATGACGATGGCATAGCGGCCCTTCAGCTCGTCAATCAGTTCCTCGATGCGGGCCGTGGCGATCGGATCGAGCGCCGAGCAAGGCTCGTCCATCAGGATCACTTCGGGATCGACCGCGATGGCGCGGGCAATGCACAGACGCTGCTGCTGCCCGCCCGAGAGCGCCGTGCCGCTATCACCCAGCCGGTCCTTGACCTCATCCCACAGGCCGGCCCGCTTGAGCGACTTCTCGACGATGTTGTCGAGGTCTGCCTTGCTGCCGGTCAGCCCGTGGATACGCGGGCCATAAGCGATGTTTTCATAGATCGACTTGGGGAAGGGGTTGGGCTTCTGGAACACCATCCCGACCCGGGCGCGCAGCTGCACCACGTCCATGCCGGACTTGTAGATGTCTTCACCATCAAGCGTGATTTCACCTTCAACCCGGGCCCCGACAATCGTGTCGTTCATACGGTTGAGCGAACGCAGGAAGGTCGACTTGCCGCAACCCGACGGGCCGATGAAGGCAGTCACGTAGTCGGTCGGGATGTCGATCGAGACGTCGTCGATCGCGCGCTTTTCTCCGTAATAGATGGAGACATTGCGCGCGCTGATCTTGGCGGTCACGGGATCAAGGGTGTGGGTCGTGGTCATTACCAGCGTTTCTCGAAACGGTTGCGGAGGTAGATGGCGAGGCCGTTCATCACAAGGAGGAACAGCAGCAGGACGATGATTGCGGCCGAGGTCCGCTCGACGAAGCCGCGGTCGATTTCATCCGACCAGAGGAAGATCTGGACCGGGAGGACCGAGGCAGGCGAGGTGAAGCCTTCAGGCGGGGTGGCGACAAAGGCGCGCATGCCGATCATCAGCAGCGGCGCGGTTTCACCCAAGGCACGGGCCATGCCGATGATCGTGCCGGTCAGGATGCCGGGCAGGGCCAGCGGGAGGACATGGTGGAACACCGTCTGAACCCGGCTGGCACCGATGGCGAGGGCGGCATCGCGGATTGAGGGCGGCACGGCCTTGATCGCGTTTCGGCCCGAAATCACGATCACCGGCATGGTCATCAGCGCCAGGGTCATCCCGCCGATCAGCGGCGCCGAGCGGTAGTTCGGGAAGATCCACAGGAACACCGCCAGGCCAAGCAGGCCGAAGATGATCGATGGCACGGCGGCCAGGTTGTTGATCGAGACCTCGATAATGTCAGTCCAGCGGTTCTTGGGGGCATATTCCTCAAGATAGACCGCGGCCAATACGCCGACCGGGAAGGCCAGCAGGAGCGTGACCAGCATGGTCAGCATTGAGCCTTTGAGTGCCCCCCAGATGCCGACGGCCTGCGGGCCGGTGGCATCGGCGCGGGCCAGGAAGCCCAGATCCCAGGCTTGCGCCAGCTTGCCTTCGGCCTTGAGCTTGGCTGCCAGTGCCTTCAGCGATTCCGACGCGCCATCGCCGCGCAGCGCCGCCGCCAGATCGTCGCTGGCGGGCAGTTCGGCCTCGACCGTGCCGCGCAGCAGTTGCGGATCGGCCGCAATGATCTTGGCCAATTCGCGCCAGGCTTGCGGATCGAGCTCGGCAGCACCATCGGTGGAGAGGGACTTGGCCGCTGCAGCCGTCACCACATCTGGCAGACCCGCCGTTTCGAGCTGCGATACCGCATCACCGGACGAAAGATTTGCCGGATCGACGGTTATCCCGCTGGTGGCCAGATCAACCGGGAAGCGCAATTCGGCGCGCTTGAACCCGCCGATGGCATTGGCGGTCATCGTTACGAGCAGGAAGGCCAGGACCACGGCGGAGAACAGCACCGCGGCCAGGCCCAACGCGCGGAAGCGGCGCTCGGCGGCATAGCGGGCCTTCAGGCGGGCGGAGGAAACGTTACTCATAGGCTTCGCGGAACCGCTTGACGACGCGCAGGGCGATGAAATTGAGGGTGAGGGTGACGCAGAACAGCACGAAACCCAGGGCAAAGGCAGAGAGCGTCGCCGGGTGATCGAAGCTGCCTTCGCCAGTCAGCATGGCGACGATCTGGAAGGTAACCGTGGTCATCGATTCAAACGGGTTGGCGGTAAGCCGGGCCGTGGCGCCGGCTGCCATGACCACGATCATCGTTTCACCAATGGCGCGGCTGACCGCCAGCATGACGCCCGCGACGATGCCGGGCAGGGCGGCCGGGATCAGCACCTTCTTGATCGTTTCCGAAGTGGTCGCGCCCATGGCCAGGCTGCCATCGCGCATGGCCTGCGGCACGGCGGCAATGCTGTCATCCGCCATCGATGAAACGAATGGGATGATCATGATCCCCATGACCAGACCGGCCGCCATGGCGCTTTCGCTGGAAGCGCTGGCAATGCCCACCGCCTGGGCCGCGTCGCGCACCAGCGGGGCAACCGTCAGCGCGGCGAAATAGCCGTAAACGACCGTGGGAACGCCAGCGAGGACCTCCAGCAGCGGCTTCATCCATTTGCGCACATTGGCCGAAGCATATTGCGTCAGATAGATCGCGCTCATCAGGCCAAGCGGGATAGCCACGATCATCGCGATGATCGCGCCAATGAAGATCGTGCCCCAGAACAGCGGGAGGGCGCCATAGTCGGCGCCCAGATTGGCACCGGGTGTGGCCATCGGGTCTGGCCCCCAATGGGTGCCGAACAGGAACTCAGCCGGGCTGACAAAGCCGAAGAAGCGGATCGTTTCGAACAGCAGCGAAGCCACGATCCCGAAAGTGGTCAGGATCGCGACCAGCGAAGCCATCAGCAGGCCGATCATCACGGTACTTTCCACACGAGTGCGGGCAGTGAAATCGGCGCGCAGCTTCAGGAAGCCATAGGCTCCGCCGACAAAGCCGAGCAGCAGCGTCACCACGATCCCGATCGTGCCATAAAAGGAAATAGCCTCGCGGAACGGGGTGACGAGGCCGTTGGCGGCCGGATTGAACGCGCCAAAGGCCGTGCCGGCAGCAACCGCATAGGCTTCGGCCAGGATCGAATCGCGTTCGATCCCGAACGGCGGCAGGCTGGCTGCGGCCGGGTGGCCAATTACCTGCGCCAGGATCAGGCCCGGACTTGCGGCATTCCAGACCAGAGCAAACAGCACAGCCGGTACGGCCGCCCACAGGGCGACGTACCAGCCGTGATAATTGGGCAGCGAATGCAGCGGCGCGCGCGTTCCTGACGGGGCGGCGCGCTTAAGCGCCCAGGCTTTTGAGCGCGCCGCCAACCATGCAATCAGGCCCAGCCCGAGGGCGAGCAGGAGAGGAATGGCTGGCGACATCGTTCGTACTGGTCCCTGTTATCGTGGCTTACTTGAGCCCGCTGGCGTCCATGATCGTCAGGTCGCTGACCACCTTGGCGTTCTTGGCCTGAACGTCATCCGGGGCGACAACCATGCCCTGACGCGCGAGCAGACCGCCCTTGCTCCAGTTCTTGGCCCATTCACCAAGGAATTCCTTCAGCCCCTTGATCGCGCTGACGTGCGCCGACTTCACGTAGATGTAAAGCGGACGGGCGCCCGGATAGCTGAAATCGGAAATCGAGGCATAGGTCGGGTCCACACCATTCATCGGCGAGCCCTTCAGCTTGTCGGCGTTTTCCTCGAGGTAGGAGAACCCGAACACGCCCAGCGCCTTGGGGTTGGCTTCCAGCTTCTGGACGATCAGGTTGTCATTCTCGCCGGCATCGACATAGGCGCCGTCGTTGCGCACTTCGGTGCAGATCTTCTCGTGCTTTTCCTTGTCGCTGTCCTTCAGCGCCTTCATCGCCGGATCGGTGTCGCAGCCCTTCATCAGCACCAGTTCCTTGAGCGCGTCACGCGTGCCCGAGGTTGACGGCGGGCCATAGACCAGGATCGGAATGGCGGGCAGAGCGGGGTTCACATCGGCCCAGGTCTTGGCGGTGTTGGGCTTGCCGAACGGATTGGCCGCCAGCGCCTTGTAGACGTCGGCCTGGGTCAGCGGAATGCCGGGGCCATTCTTGGCTTCGGCAAAGGCGATCCCGTCCAGGCCAACCTGGATTTCGATGATGTCCTTCACGCCGTTCTTCTGGCAGTCCTCGAATTCGGACTTCTTCATGCGGCGCGAAGCGTTGACGATATCGGGGTGCTGTACGCCGACGCCGGCGCAGAACAGCTTCATCCCGGCGCCGGTGCCGGTCGATTCGATGATCGGCGACTTGATCTCGGCGTTCGACTTGGCGAGCGAGTCTGAAATCGCCTTGGCAAAGGGATAGACGGTCGAGGAACCAACGGCGCGGATCTGGTCACGCGAGGTTGACTGGGTGCCGCACGCGGCCAGCAGGGTGGCGGTGGCAGCAGCGATGAGCAACTTGGTCTTGGTCATGGAATCAGCCCCTTCTTGGCGATGACGCAGCCGCTCTGGCGAAGTTCCATGACAGGTTTATGACAATTGCATTTCGGCGGTAGCGGGCAGGGCAATCCGCACCTGCGTGCCCTGGCCGACGGTGCTGGCAATCTCCAGCGAGCCGCGGTGGCGCTCCACGATATGCTTGACGATCGCCAGGCCCAGACCCGTGCCGCCCGAGGCGCGGCTGCGGCCGGGATCGGTGCGATAGAAGCGCCGGGTCAGGTGCGGCAGATGCTCAGGCGCAATGCCTGGGCCATGATCGGCCACGCACAGTTCGACTGTGCCGGGGCGGGGGGTGGAAACGCTGACTTCGACCGGCGATCCTTCGCCGCCGTATTTGAGTGCGTTGTCGATCAGATTGCGCAGCAGTTGCTCAAGCTGGGTGGGATCGCCAGCCACGCTTGCATTGTCCGTCGCGGCCAGCAGTTGCACCCGTTCCTTGCCCCGCAGCGAGGCGACTTCTCCGACCACGCGCGCAGCCAGTTTGCCAAGGTCGAGCGGTTCGGACGGGTGATCATGCTTTTCGGCCTCGGCATGGCTTAGCGACAGCAGGTCTTCAACCAGCGAGAGCATCCGCCGCGCCTCGCGCAGCACGATCCCCAAAAAGCGCTGCTGCGCTTCGGCATCAACCGAGGGGCCGCCATCTTCCAGCGTTTCGACATAACCGATGATCGAGGCCAGCGGGGTGCGCAGTTCGTGGCTGGCATTGGCGACAAAATCGGTGTGCGCGCGGCTGACATCGGCTTCGGTTGTCCGATCAGCCAGTTCGATCAGCCAGCGCTGCTCGTTGATCCGGCGGCGGGTCAATTGCCACAGGCTGCGGGTGCCGGTGAAACCGGGGATGGTAACACTGTCACCATCGTCCATTTCCAGCAGGCGCATCGCATCGGGGTGGCGCAGCCCGATTCGGGCATCCTGCCCCTGGATGTGTGTGCCGAGCGCACTGCGGGCCGCGGCATTTGCCATTATGATCCGGGCGCCTTCCAGTACCAGCAACGGCGTGCCGAGCGATTCGATTGCTTCTCGCACTGCGTCGCGGGTGACCTCGGCCTTGTCGACGCGGGCTTCGGCGATTTCCGGTTCGGGCATGGTCAGCCACAGCGAACCGCCCCAGACCAGCACAACCGCGCCAATCAGCCACAGGCTGACGCCAGCTACAGCAAGGCCAAGTGCCGCCAGTGCAGCAAGAGCCAATCCTGCGATCGGAAGAGAGCGCTTGCCGGTCATGCGGGTGGGATGATTAGTCTGTCCGGGCAGGTCATGCCAGCCGCCATTTGCGCTGGCACCTGCCGGAAGCTGGTGGTGACCCCTACGGGACTCGAACCCGTGTTTCAGCCGTGAAAGGGCCGCGTCCTAGACCGCTAGACGAAGGGGCCAAACCGGCTTGAGGCCGTCAGGCAGGCCGGGCGTTTAGGGAAGCAGGCGGAGAGGGTCAAGCGGGTTTTTGCAAGAATATTTCAATCGGCCCAGGCGGCATCGTCAACATGCAGTTCTGCGGCCGGGCGGCTGCCCCAATCGTCAATTTTTGCCCGGCCCGCCAGCCAGAAGCGCCGCCCCTGCGCACGGTTGAGCAGCGCCTGACCCAGTTCGGTCTCGGCCTGACGGAAGGCCACCGCCTTGAAACTGGCGCCATCATCTCCGCGCACGATAAGGCGTACGTGATCTTTTCCGACGAGATCGGCCTTGACCAGTCGCACCGGCCCCACTGCCACACGCGGGCCCGGCCAGCCCATGCCATAGGGGCCGGCGCTCTCCAGCGTTTCGACCAGCGGCGGCACCAGGCCGCCGGGGGCGATGGCCAGGTCCAGTTGCAGCGATTGCCCCGCCTGCGCCGCAACCACCGCGGCGCCAAGGCGCTCATCGAGAAATTCGGCAAGCGCGCTCAGCCGGTCCGGTGCAACGGTCAGTCCTGCCGCCATGGCATGACCGCCCCCCGCCACAAGCAGCCCGGCCTCGCGCGCGGCGATGATGGCTGCACCCAGATCCACCCCGGCGATCGAACGGCCAGAGCCCTTGCCATGGCCATGCTCATCGGCATCAAGCGCAATGACGATGGCCGGCCGGCCCGACTTTTCCTTGATCCGCCCGGCGACGATACCGATCACGCCGGGGTGCCAACCTGACCCGGCGAGCAAGACCACTGCGCGGTTGTGCTGGCTTTCCAGCTGGGCTTCGGCGGCTTCCTGCACGGCGGCCTCGATCGCCCGGCGCTCTTCATTGAGCTGCGAAAGCTGCGCGGCAATGGTCCGGGCCTCTTCGGGGTCTTCAGTCGTCAACAGGCGCACGCCGAGCGTTGCTTCGCCAACCCGGCCACCGGCATTGATTCGCGGCCCCAGCGCAAAGCCCAGATCGCTGCAGGTGGGCGCGCGATTAAGCCGGCTCGCGTCGATCAAGGCCGCCATGCCGACATTCTCGCGCTTGGCCATGACCTTCAAACCTTGCGCCACCAGCGCGCGATTGAGGCCGTGGAGCGCAGCGACATCGGCCACGGTCCCCAGCGCAACCAGATCGAGCAGCGAGAACAGGTCC
>CAWUNP010000050.1:0-7798 GCA_963923805.1 uncultured Novosphingobium sp.
TAGAATTCCTTGCCGATGTCCACGCCGTCGGTGATGTAGAGGCGGTTGACCTGCTTGCCGGCTTCGCCGGTCTGCACGGTGACCAGGGTATTGCCCAGCATTTCCTTGGCGTGGGCTTCCACTTCCTCGAGGCTCTTGGCGAGGCGGACGCCGCCCTTGGCATCGGGGCCGAGTTCCTTGAACTTGCCCTTGCCGCGGCCACCGGCGTGAATCTGGGCCTTCACGACATAGAGCGGCCCGGGGAGCTGCTTGGCAGCGGCAACCGCTTCTTCTACCGACATCGCGGGGATGCCCTTTGGCACGGCGACGCCGAACTTCGCGAGCAGTTCCTTGGCCTGATATTCGTGAATGTTCATCTGGGATTTCCTGCGCTGGGGATTGGCCGCAGTTGGGCCGGAAAGTGTCTTGGCCCTAAGCACAGTGAGGCACGCTTGAAAAGGCCCTTAATCGCCCGGTTAAATGCGGATTCAGGCAAGGTCCCGCTTGCCAAGCCGCGCTGTCCCCCACAAATCGGGACCGATGATCGATCGCGTCCGCCTGGAAGAAATTGTCCGCGAAGCCGGCCGGATCGCGATCGGACGCTGGCCGGGACATGGCCATGCGCTGGAAAGCTGGGAAAAAGACCCCGGCAGCCCGGTGAGCGAGGCCGATCTGGCGGTCGACCTGTTCCTCAAACGTGAACTGGCAGCCTTGCTGCCATCGGCAGGCTGGCTGTCCGAGGAGACCATCGACGCGCCCGAACGGCTGAAGGGCGGCCTGCTGTGGCTGGTCGATCCGATCGACGGAACGCGGGACTTCATCAAGGGACGCCCGGGCTGGGCGGTATCGGTGGCGCTGGTCTCTTCCGGCCGCCCCTTGCTGGGCCTGCTCTGCGCCCCGGCGCGTGAAGAGCTGTGGTCGGCCGAAGCCGGGCAGGGCAGCTGGCGCAATGGCGTGAAGCTGGAGGCCAGCCGTCGCACCACTTTCGCCGGATCGCGGGTTCCGGCCGATACCCTGCCCAAAAGCGACCTCGATCTGGTGCCGGTGGACCGGCCCAACTCGATCGCGCTGCGGATTGCCATGGTTGCCGCCGATGAGGCGGATCTCGTGGCGACGCTGCGCTGGGGCTATGAGTGGGATATCGGCGCCGCCGCGCTGATCGCGCGTGAGGCGGGGGCGGCGGTGAGCGATGCCTTTGGCCAGCCGCTCAATTACAACAAACGCGATCCGCGCGATTTCGGGGTGCTGGTGTCTGCGCCGGACATTCATGCCGCCGCGGTCGAGCGCCTGGCCGATCGGGCCAGGACGCTCGCCGGCCAGGCAGGCTCAGCGCCCTGATCGGGCGGCCTGGACGTCTTCCTGGGTAACGGGCACGATCTTGATCTCGACCCGGCGATTCTTCATCCGGCCAGCCTCGGTTGCATTGTCGGCAATCGGCATGGTCTCACCAAAGCCCTGGCTGCGGATGCGCGCCGCCGGAACCCCGCGTGACTGCAGGTAGCCCGCCACTGTCCGCGCGCGGTTCTCCGAGAGGGTCTGGTTATAGGCGTCCGAACCTGTCGAATCGGTGTGGCCATAAACGTCGATCAGGCTGTTGGGATACTTGATCAGACTGTCGGCCACCTGATCCAGCGTGGCCCGGAAGCTGGGCTTCAGGGTATAGCTCGCAACATCGAAGGTCACCCCATCGGGCAGGTTGACCAAGATCGCCGAGCCATTGTCCGTCTCGGTCACGTCAACGCCGGAGCCGGCGGTCTGTTCCTTCAACTCCTTGATCTGCTTGTCCAGGGTATAGCCGACTGCGGCACCGGCGATGCCGCCGATCCCGGCGCCGATGATCCGACCGGTCTTGCCCCCGATCAGGCCGCCCAGCAGGATCCCCGCAACCGTCCCGCCAACCCCGCCGATGGCGGTGCGTGAGAGCTTCTTTTCTCCGGTATTGGGGTCGGTCACACAGCCCGAAACCGTAACCAGCGAAAATGCGGCGAAAGTCGAAACCAGCAGGCGGGACTTTTTCATGGCTCAATTCCCTTAGTGAACTAGCGTGTGAGGTTTACCGTGCGCGGCAGAACCTGAATGGAAGGTGGATGGTTGCATTGTCAATGATTTGGGGCTTGCCCCTTCGCGACCGGGCCGAGTTCTGCTAGCGCTGGGGCTGTGACACCTTTTCCCCTGACCGACGTTGCGATTATCGCAGGTCTGATCCTGCTTAACGGCCTGTTCTCGATGTCCGAGCTGGCGATTGTTTCGGCGCGCCCGGCCCGGCTGAGGGTGCAGGCCGAACGCGGCCACCACGGCGCCAAGACTGCCCTGGCGTTGGCCACCGATCCGGGCAAGTTCCTCTCAACCGTGCAAATCGGCATCACCCTGGTCGGGATCATCGCGGGGGCCTATTCGGGTGCCAGCCTCGGCGGGCCGACCGGCGAACGGCTGGCCCTGCTGGGCGTGCCGGCTGACTATGCCGATCTGGCCGGTTTCACCCTGGTCATCGTGCTGACCACCTATTTCAGCCTGGTGGTGGGTGAACTGGTGCCCAAGCAGGTGGCGCTGCGCGCGGCCGAACCGATTGCGATGGTCGCGGCGGTGCCGATGGCCATGGTGGCGCGGGTCACTGCCCCGTTTGTCTGGCTGCTCGATCGCTCGTCCTCGCTGCTGCTGCGGCTGATGGGCGTGCGCCACAGTGGCGAGGCCGGGGTGACCGCCGAAGAGCTGCACATGATCTTCGCCGAAGCGACCCGTTCGGGCGCGATCGAAGAGGACGAGCGCCAGATCATGACCGGGATCATGAAGCTGGCGGATCGCCCGGTGCGCGAACTGATGACCCCGCGGACCGAGCTCGACACGATCGACCGCCGCGCGACCGAGGCCGAGGTCCGCACCGCGATCAAGGACAGTCCGCATTCGTTGCTGCCGGTGGCCGATGGTTCGCCTGACAATATCGTGGGTGTGGTCAAGGTGCGCGATATCCAGGCGCTGCTGCTGGCCGGCAAGCGGGTCCAGATTGCCCGCGTGATGCGCAAGGCAGAGATCATCCCTGACCAGCTTGATGCCATGGACGCGCTGCGCATCCTGCAGCAGTCGGGCGTATCGATGGCGCTGGTCCACGATGAGTACGGCCATTTGGAAGGCGTGGTGACCCCGGCGGACCTGCTGACCGCGATCGTCGGCAACTTTGCCAGCCATGTCGATGAGGGGGATTCACCCCTAGTGGTCGAGCGTGAGGATGGATCGCTGCTGGTTGCCGGCGCGCTACCGGCCGACGCCCTGGCCGAACGGCTGGGGATCGATCTGCCCGATGATCGCGATTTCGCGACGGCAGCCGGTTTTGCGCTGTGGGTGATGAAGAAGCTGCCGCATGAAGGCGAGCACTTCCACGAACAGGGCTGGCGCTTCGAAGTGGTCGATATGGACGGCCGCAAGATCGACAAGCTGCTAGTCAGCGAGACCGAACCGCAAGGTTGACCTTCGCTAGACCCGAATGAAAAGGGCCCGCCCCTGCGGGCGAGCCCCTTCAATTTGCCGGACAGCTGGAACGCTTAGCCGCCGATGGCAACCTGCGCCTCGCGCCCGTCGCCTTGCGGCGCGGCGATGATGTCGCGGGTTACGTCACCCTTGGCCACGGTGTTGGTCTTGGGATCGCCCACGGTCGAGCGGATCGAGGCCGCCGCCACACCGGCCCGGTTGCCAGCGGTGCGCTCCACTTCGCTGCGTGCGGCCGGCGGGCCAAACAGCACGTCCTGCGCCTGCTGGGCGGCGCTGCGGTCTGACGGACGCGGCGCGCCGGGGGCCGGTGGGGTCAGGGCAAAATCGGGCGGGATCACCAGCGGAGCCTGGCGCTGCACGGCGAATTCGTCGGGCCGGTCGCGGTTGAACAGGCCGGTGCTGCCGCAGCCCGCAAGGAGCATTGCAGAGCCGATCGCGGCGATGGCCAGGAACTTGCGCATTATCTCAAATCTCCGTTTCAGGCCCGGTCAGGCGGCTTCGCCCGTTTGAGCCTTCGCCTCGGGCTTTTCGCCCGAAAGGAAAGAACGGGCAAGGATAATCAGGACGCCAATGGTGATCGCGGCATCGGCCAAGTTGAACACCAGGAATGGGCGGAAAGTGCCGATGTGGAAATCGGCATAATCGACCACGAAGCCATGGATGATCCGGTCATCGATATTACCGGCCGCACCCCCCAGCACCAGCGACAGGCCCAGGATATCGGCCAGCAGCTTTTCGCGCATGATCCAGACAAGGACGACCAACGCGATCACGCCGGTCAGCGCGACAAGCCCCCAGCGCATCTCCATCGAATCCGCCGTCAGCATGCCCAGCGAGACGCCGTGGTTCTCCACCCAGGTCAGGTCGAAGAACGGCAGCAGGTCGATCTTGCCCTTTTCCGGCAGCATCAGCGTCCAGGTGACATAGCCCTTGATCCACTGGTCAACCGCATAGACCAGCGCGGCCAGCGCCAGCCCGATCAGGCGATTGCGGGTGATCAGGCCCATCATGCGCCCACCACGCTTTCGCAGCGCCCGCACAGGTCGCCATCTTCCGTAACTTCGGGCAGGTGGCGCCAGCATCGGCCGCACTTGTGGTCAGAGGTTCGCGCAACGGTCACGCCATCGCCTTGCCCGCGCATGACTTTCGCGGTGATGAACAGCTCGGCCAGATCGGCTTCGGGGGCATCGGCCGGAACCGTGACTTCGGCTTCCAGGCCAGAGCCCAACACCTTTTCGCGGCGGAGCGGCTCGATCGCCTCGAGCACCTGCCCGCGCAGCGCGCGCAGTGCGGCGAAGCGATCGGCCAGGTCAGGGTTCAGCCATTCGCCCGGCAGGTCATGCAGTTCCTGCAGATGGACGCTGCCGCGATCCGGGAAGCGCGTGGTCCAGACTTCCTCGGCGGTGAAGACCAGTACCGGCGCGGCATAGCGGATCAGCGCCTGGAACAGCACGTCCAGCACGGTGCGATAGGCGCGGCGTTCGACCCCGGCCGGATCGTCGCAATAGAGCCGGTCCTTGCGGATATCGAAGAAGAAGGCCGAGAGGTCTTCGTTGCAGAATTCGGTCAGCGCGCGGGTATATTCGTTGAAATCAAAATCCCCGATCGCCCGGCGCAGCGTGCTATCCAGCTGCTTGAGCTGGCCAAGCATATAGCGCTCCAGCTCGGGCATCTGCGCCACATCGACGGCTTCGGCAGCATGGTCATAGCCATCGAGCGCGCCCAGCAGATAGCGGAAGGTATTGCGCAGCTTGCGGTACTGGTCGGCCACGCCCTTCAGGATTTCGTCGCCGATCCGGTGATCCTCGGTGAAATCGACCGAGAGGGCCCAGAGCCGGATGATATCCGCGCCATAGGTTTCCATCACCTTCAGCGGGTCGACCGTGTTGCCGACCGACTTCGACATCTTCAGACCCTTCTGGTCCATCGTGAAGCCGTGGGTCAGCACCGCATCATAGGGCGCGCGCCCGCGGGTGGCGCAGGACTGCAGCAGGCTCGACTGGAACCAGCCGCGATGCTGGTCGCTGCCTTCCAGGTAGAGATCGGCCGGCCAGCGCAGCTCGGGCCAGCGGCCCGATTCCAGCGTGAAGACATGGGTGCAGCCCGAATCGAACCAGACGTCGAGGATGTCAGTGACCTGCTCGTAGTCCTCGGCCTTGTAGTCGCTGCCAAGGTATTCCTGCGCGCGGGCGGCGGACCAGGCATCGACGCCCTGTTCCTTCACTGCCGCCACGATGCGCGCGTTGACTGCGGGATCGACCAGATACTGGCCCGACTGGCGGTGGACGAACAGCGTGATCGGCACACCCCAGGCGCGCTGGCGGCTGAGCACCCAGTCCGGGCGGCCCTCGACCATCGAACCGATCCGGTTGCGGCCCTTTTCGGGGACGAAGCGCACGCGTTCGATTTCGGACATAGCGGTATCCCGCAAAGTCCGCTCGCCCTGAGCTTGTCGAAGGGCTGGCTCAGAGGCTTCGACAAGCTCAGCCTGAGCGGGCGTTGGGATTGGCCGGTCCATCGGCACGAACCACTGCGGGGTGCAACGGAAAATGACCTTAGCCTTGGACCGCCATGAGTGGGGGTAGGAATGCTTGTAGTCGGCGCTCGCCGCGAGCAGGCAACCGGTTACGCTGAGGTCCGAACAGATCGGGCCATCGGGCGCGTTGAATTTGGGATTGATGACCGAGCCCTGGCCGCCCAGCCAGCCCCAGTCAGCACGATACTTGCCATCGCCTTCAACCGCGAAGACCGGCTCGATCCCGTGCGCCTTGCACAGCAGGAAGTCGTCCTCGCCGTGGTCGGGGGCCATGTGGACCAGACCGGTACCGCTATCGGTGGTAACGAAATCACCCGGCAGCATCGGCCGCGGCTTGGCAAAGAACCCGCCCAGCGCGTGCATCGGGTGGCGGACGATTGTGCCCGCGAGGTCGGAGCCGCGCCAGCTTGCAATTTCGCCGGAATCCTTGAGCCAGCGGTCGGAAACCTGGCTCTTCAATTCTGTCGCGCAGAGGTAGCGCTTGCCATTTTCATGCTCGTAGAGGCCGTAAAGAACCTCTGGCCCATAGGCGATCGCCTGGTTGGTCGGGATGGTCCAGGGCGTGGTGGTCCAGATCACCGCTCGGGCGCCGACCAGTTCGGCAATCGGCGATTCCGTGATCTCAAAGGCCACGTCGATCTGGGTCGAGGTGATGTCCTCGTACTCGACCTCGGCCTCGGCTAGCGCGGTCTTTTCGACCGGGGACCACATCACCGGCTTGGCGCCGCGATAGAGCTGGCCGCTTTCGGCGAACTTCAGCAGTTCCGAAACGATCGTCGCCTCGGCCTGGAAGTCCATGGTCAGGTAGGGATGGTCCCAATCGCCATTGATGCCCAGGCGCTTGAGCTGTTCGCGCTGGGTATCGACCCAGTGCTGGGCATAGGCGCGGCATTCGGCGCGGAATTCTTCGGCCGGAACCTCATCCTTGTTGAGCTTCTTCTTGCGGTACTGTTCCTCGACCTTCCACTCGATCGGCAGGCCGTGGCAGTCCCAACCCGGAACATAGGGTGCGTCCTTGCCCAGCAGGCTCTGGGTGCGGACCACCATGTCCTTGAGGATATGGTTCAGCGCATGGCCGATGTGCATATCGCCATTGGCATAGGGCGGGCCATCGTGGAGGATGAACTTCTCGCGGCCCGAACGCGCCTCGCGCAGCTGCTTGTAGAGGCCGCTCTCGATCCAGCGCGCCAGAATGCCGGGCTCCTTCTGGGGGAGGCCCGCCTTCATGGGGAAATCGGTCTTCGGCAGGAAGACGGTGTCTCTGTAATCGCGCGCTTCAGTCATAGCCTGCCGCCGTTAGAGCAAAGCCACCAGCCGCGCCAGTCCCGGCTGCGTGGTCGCCCTCACGCCAGCAGCTTGCGCGCCTGATCACAATCGACCAGCATCTGCCGGGTTAGGGCATCGAGACTGTCGAACTTGGCTTCTGGCCGCAGGAAGTGGTGGAAGGCCACCTCGATCTCCTGCCCATAAAGATCGCCCGACCAGTCAAAGAAGTGCGGCTCGAGCAGTTCCTTGGGTGGGTCGAAGCTTGGGCGGATCCCCAGGTTGGCCGCGCCGTGGAGGCGCGTGCCGTCGGCGAGCTGCGAAGAGACCGCATAGATCCCGTAATGCGGGCGCAAATAGTTGCCCAGCGGCAAGTTGGCGGTGGGAAAGCCGATCGTGCGGCCAACCTTGTCGCCATGCTGAACCACCCCGCGGATCGCGAAGGGGCGGGTGAGCAGGCGGGTCGCGCTTTCGCAGTCGCCCGCCTTCAGGGCCGCACGAATGCGGCTGGATGAAACCACTTCGCCATCCAGCATG
>CAWUNP010000051.1:0-7713 GCA_963923805.1 uncultured Novosphingobium sp.
CTTTGGCAAGAAGCTGGCCGACCAGTCCTCGATCCGCCAGGATATCGCCAAGAGCTTCTGCGAGATCGAGATGGCCCGCTTGCTGACGCTCAAGGCCGCTGACGCGATGGACCGCCATGGCAACAAGGTGGCCAAGGACCTGATCGCTGCGATCAAGGTGGTGGCGCCGCAAATGGCCCAGACCGTGTGTGATCGCGGCATCCAGATGCACGGGGGGATGGGTGTTTCCGATGATACGCCGATCGCCCGGTTCTTCACGCTCAACCGCTTCGTGCGCATCGCCGATGGCCCGGACGAGGTGCACATGAGCCAGCTCGGCAAGCAGAAGATCAAGGAATATGCCGCGATGGACGAGCGCTAAGGCGATGAAGGCGCTGCGATACTATGGCGCGCGCGATGTGCGCTATGAAGCCATGGACGATCCCGCGCCGCAGTCCGATCGCGACGCGGTGGTGAAGGTCTCGGCCTGTTCGATCTGCGGATCGGACCTGCACATCTATCACGGCCACGGCTTTTCCGAGGACACCGGCTTTTGTGTCGGCCACGAGGCGGTGGGTGAGGTGGTTGAAGTGGGGCGGGGCGTGCACCGCCTGAAAGTCGGCGATAAGGTCATGCTCCCCGCTGCAGTCGGCTGTGGGGCTTGCCGATCGTGTCTGGCGGGCAATGTCGCCAACTGCGCCAACAATGCCGGTGGGTGCTATGGCTTGTCGGCGCAGTTGCAGGGTTCACAGGCCGAAGCCGTGCGCGTCCCCGCTGCCGATATGAATGCCGTACCGATCCCTGATGGCGTCTCGGAAGAGCAGGCGCTGATGATGACCGACGCGCTGGCCACGGCCTGGTTCGGTGCGCGCAATGCCGACATCAAGCCGGGATCGAGCGTCGCTGTCATCGGGCTTGGTCCGATTGGCCTGATGGCGGTCGACTCTGCCTTCGTGATGGGGGCGCACGTGGTCTATGCGATCGATCCCATTCCTGAGCGCCGGGCCATGGCCGAGGCATCGGGCGCGCTTGCCTTGCACCCGGACGAGGCGCTGGAGCGGATCAAGCAGGATACCCACGGTGCCAAGCTCGATTGTGTGGTTGAAGTGGTTGGCAGCGATGCCACGGTCGATTTCGCCCTGCGGCTGGTGCGGCGGCGCGGCACGGTCTCGGTGATTGGCGTCCAGCAGAGCCGGCGCTTTGCCTTCCCGCTCGAGCGCGCCTTTGCCGCCGGACTGACCTTCCGGGTCGGGACCTGTTCGGTGCCCGAGGAGCTGCCCGCGCTGTTCCCGCTGGTCCAGTCCGGCCGGCTGCGCCCCGAACGCTATGTCAGCCACCGTATGCCGCTGAGCGACGGGGCAGAGGCCTATCGGCTGTTCGAGGCGCGCGAGGCCGGCGCGCTGAAGATGGTGCTCTTGCCGGACTAGGCGCTGGCCGCACTGTTCGCAGCGCTGAGCACAGCGCGGACCGAGGCGGTCGCCACGTCCTCGTCGATGCCTACGCCCCAGACGGTCTTGCCGTTGGGGCCGACGCATTCGACATAGGCTGCGGCGCGCGCGTCTGACCCTGCGGTCATGGCGTGCTCGGCATAGTCCTTGACCTCAAGCTTGACGCCAAAGGTTTCGGCAATCGTCGCCACGACCGAGCTGATCAGGCCGTTGCCCCGGCCAGAGACAGTCTGTTCCTTGTCATCCACCGCAATCTTGCCGGCGAAGACGCGGGTGCCGTCGGGTGCCTTGCTTTCCTCGTAATCGAGCAGCTGGAAGTGTTGCGGCGTACTGAGGTGATAGGTTTTCTGGAACACGGTCCAGATATCCTCGGCAAACAGTTCGCGGCCCACTTCGTCGGCCAGCGCCTGGACATGGCCAGAGAAGTGCGCCTGCATCTTCTTGGGGATTTTCAGGCCCTGGTCCTGTTCCAGCACCCAGGCAAACCCGCCCTTGCCGGACTGCGAGTTGACGCGGATCACCGCCTCGTAATCGCGGCCCAGGTCGGCCGGATCGATCGGCAGGTAGGGCATTTCCCAGGTTTCGTCATTCTGCTGTTCGCGCGCGGCGAAGCCCTTCTTGATCGCATCCTGGTGGCTGCCGGAGAATGAGGTGTAGACCAGTTCGCCCACATAGGGATGGCGCGGGTGGATCGGCAGCTGGTTGCAGTATTCCACCGTCTTGGCGATCGCGTCGATGTCTGAAAAATCCAATTCAGGATCAACGCCTTGCGTGTACATGTTCAGGGCAACTGTTACGATGTCGCAGTTGCCGGTGCGCTCGCCATTGCCGAACAGGCAGCCTTCAACGCGGTCACCGCCGGCCATCAGGCCCAGTTCGCAAGCGGCAATGCCGGTGCCGCGGTCGTTATGGGTGTGGAGCGAGATCACCACCTTGTCCCGGTTCGGGATCGAGCGGCTGAACAGCTCGACCTGGTCCGCATAGACGTTCGGCGTCGCGCATTCGACCGTGGCGGGCAGGTTGAAGATGATCGGGTTTTCGATCGTCGGCTGGAGCACCTCCATGACCGCGGCGCAAACCTCGACCGAGAAATCGACTTCGGCGGTGGAGAAGGTTTCTGGCGAATATTCGAACTGCCAGTTGGTGCCGTGATACTTGGCCGCCTGATCACGCATGACCTTGGCGCCTTCGATGGCGATCTGCTTGATCTCCTCGCGGCTCATGCCGAACACGATCCGGCGCCAGGCGGGCGAGACTGCGTTGTAGACATGAACGATCGCCTTTTCCGCGCCTTCAAGGCTGGCAAAGGTCGTTTCGATCAGATCGCGGCGCGATTGCGTGAGAACCTGCGGCGTCACGTCCGAGGGAATGCGGCCGGATTTCACCAGTCCGGAGATGAAATCAAAGTCCGTCGCGCCCGATGCCGGGAAGCCGACCTCGATCTCCTTCACGCCCACCTTGAGCAGCAGATCGAAGAACCGGCTCTTCTTCTCGGCCCCCATCGGGTCGATCAGGGCCTGGTTGCCATCGCGCAGGTCGGTTGAAAGCCAGCGCGGGGCCTTTTCGATCACGCGGCTGGGCCACTGCCGGTCGGGCAGATTGATCGGCGGGAAGGGGCGATACTTGACCCCGGGGTTCTTCAGCATGGTCATGGCTTTGGTCTCAACTTGGAACGGCAACTATTGGGCGGTGCTTTGAACTCCCTTGGGCGGTGCTGCGCGCCCCAGGTTGGCACGCCAGCTCACGCCCAAGGGCGGGTAAGTCGCAGGGTAAGGCCAAGAAGAGAAATCATGGGATCAGCCTATGGCCTCAGGAAACGCGCCTGTAAAGCGGGCATCGCACTTTCGTTGCTTTGACCTTGTGGACGCGGCAATAGGGTTGCCGAACGCAGCCATTGGAATGACCGAATGAGATTCGATCCGACCCGCCTCGACCGCATCCCCGCTTTCATCAAGGAGCGCTACCTCGATAGCGGCAAGCTGCCCCACGCGCAGCTGCTGGTCGCGCACCGCGGCGATGTCGTGCACTTCTCCTCGCAAGGCGCAGCGCGTGAGGGTGAGGCCGCCCAGATCGACGAAGGCACGATCTTCCGCATCGCCTCGATGACCAAGCCGGTTACCTCGGTGGCCTTCATGCAGCTGCTGGAACAGGCGAAGGTTGCGCTCGATACGCCGGTCCATCACGTCCTGCCAGAGTTCAAGGATCTGAAGGTGTACAATGGGGGCGGGGCCGGGGCGCCGTTCCTGACCCGGGCCTGCGCCCGGCCGATGCAGATGGTGGACCTGCTGCGGCATACCTCTGGTCTGACCTATGGCTTCCAGAATCGCAGCAACATCGATGCCGCCTATCGCGAAGGCAAGATCGAGAACTGGCATGGCAATCTGACGCTCGACGAGTTCATCGCCGCGCTGGGGCAGTTGCCGCTCGAATTTTCGCCGGGCGAGGCCTGGAACTATTCCGTTTCCACCGACGTACTCGGCGCGGTGGTTGAACGGGTATCGGGCCAGCGGCTCGATGACTATTTCCGCCAGCATATCTTCGCGCCGCTAAAGATGGACGATACCGACTTCATGGTCCCGGCGGGCCAGACCCACCGACTGCCCGATTGCTACAGCTTCGTGCCGGGCAAGGGCAAGGTTCTGGCCGATCGCGGGGCCGAAAGCCTGTGGGCCAAGCAGCCGCGCCTGCTTTCGGGCGGGGGCGGGCTGGTTTCGACCGCGCTCGATTACCACCGCTTCAACAGCATGCTGCTCAATGGCGGCGAGCTGGATGGCGCGCGGATCCTGGGGCGCAAGTCGATCGAACTGATGACGCTCAACCACCTGCCGGAAGATGGCGACCTGGCCTCCTGGTCGAAATCGCTGTTCAGCGAAGCGACCAATGCAGGGGTCGGGCTTGGCCTGGGCTTCGCGGTCAACCTTGATCCGGTGCGAACGATGATCCCCGGCTCGGTCGGTGAATTCTATTGGGGCGGGATGTATTCCACCGCCTTCTTCGTCGATCCGGTTGAAGAGATCACGATGGTCTTCATGACCCAGCTTGCCCCCAGCAGCACCTATCCGATCCGGCGCGAGCTCAAGACGCTGATCTACTCGGCGCTCGTCTGACATGAGCGTGGACAGCTTGTACGAGACGATGGGGCTGCACCGCATCGTCGAGATGAACCCCGAAGGCCGCGCGCGGCTGGAATACATGGCCAAGCCCGGCATGTGCCATTCGGGCGGCGTGGTGCAGGGCGGCTTTGTGACCGGCTGGATCGATGCCGCCATGGCCCACGCGGTGATTGCCGTGCTGGGTGATGACGTCACGCCGATGAGCCTGGAGATCAAGGTCAGCTTCTTCGCGCCGGTCCGGCCCGGTCTGGTGATTGCGGAAGGCTGGATTGAGCGGCGCGGCCGCAAGACGGCGTTTCTGGAAGGTCACTTGCTGGATGGGGATGGCAATGTCCTGGCCAAAGGCACCTCCACCGCCACCCTGTTCGATCGGGCCAAGGTGGAAGCAGCGGCCAAGGCCGCGATAGGGGCTTAAGATGAGCGCGATCCGGCCATTCACCCTCGCCGTTCCGCAGCAGGAACTGGATGATCTGAAGGCCCGGATCGACCTGACCCGCTGGCCTGAGAAGGAGCCGGTCGATGACTGGTCCCAAGGCACGCCGCTCGCTGCCCTGCAGGATCTGCTGGCCTATTGGCGTAATGGCTATAACTGGCGCGCCTGCGAAGCCCGTCTAAACGCGCTGGGCCAGTTCAAGACCGAGATCGACGGGCTGGACATTCATTTCATCCACGTCCGCTCGCCGCGCGCCGACGCCATTCCGCTGATCATGACGCACGGCTGGCCGGGCTCGGTGATCGAGTTCATGGGGGTGATCGAGCCGCTGACCAATCCGTCTGATCCGGCGGCACCGGCGTTCCACCTCGTCCTGCCGTCGCTCCCGGGCTACGGGTTCTCGGGAAAGCCCACGACGACCGGCTGGGGCGTTGAGAAGATCGGCCGCGCCTGGGGTGAGCTGATGGCGCGGCTGGGCTATGATCGCTGGTTCGCGCAGGGTGGGGACTGGGGCTCAGCCGTGACCACGGCGATTGCGGTGCAGCAGGTGCCGGGCTGCGCCGGGATCCACCTCAACATGCCGCTAGGCCGACCGACCGAAGCGGACCTGGCCAATCCCACCCCGGCAGAGCTTAAGGCGCTGGGTGCGCTCAAGCACTATCAGGATTGGGATTCGGGCTATTCCAAGCAGCAGCAGACCCGGCCACAAACGGTCGGCTATGGGCTGGTTGACAGTCCAGCCGGATTGGCGGGCTGGATCCTGGAGAAGATCTGGGCCTGGACCGACAACAGCGGATCGCCCTGGGATGCGTTGAGCATGGATCAGGTGCTCGACAACATCATGCTCTACTGGCTGCCGGGTAATGGCGCCTCATCGGCGCGGCTCTACTGGGAGAGCTTCGGCAGCTTTGCGCCGCAGGAGATCGCCATTCCGGTGGCTGCCAGCGCCTTCCCGCGCGAGATTCTGCCCACGCCGCGCAAGTGGGCGGAACGCAATTACCGCAAGCTGGTCCACTGGGGCGATTTGGAGCGCGGCGGGCATTTTGCAGCGTGGGAGCAGCCGGAAGCGTTTGTCGATCAATTACGCATATCATTCAATGATATGGCCTAGACTTCCGATCTGATTTTTCAGCTTATTGTATGATTGCCTCAGGGCGATCAGAAGCCTGTGCCGCGGCGGCAACCATCGTCAGAACGCCTTGTGGTGGATCAATACCCTGACCGTGCCGATCATGATCCGGAAGTCGCGCCAGAGGGTCCAGCCTTCCTGATATTCAATGTCGGAATTCAGTCGCTCGGTGAGATCCTTTTGCTGCTGGGTTTCCCCCCGAAAACCGCGGATCTGGGCCAGGCCGGTGATCCCCGGCTTGAGCGCGTGGCGCTGCCAATAGTTCGGGTCGATTTCCCAGAACAGCTTTTCCCCGGCGCGTGACCCCAGTGCATGGGGGCGGGGACCGACCAGGCTCATATCGCCAAGCAGCACGTTGAACAGCTGGGGCAACTCATCGATACTCGTCCGGCGGATAAAGGCGCCGACCCGGGTTACCCGGCTATCCCCAAGCGTCACCGATGTTGCCCCGTTATGGTCGCTCGCCTCATGGCGCAGCGAACGAAACTTGAAGATTTCGAACGGCCGGTTGCCATAACCCATGCGCAACTGACGGAACAGCACCGGACCCGGGCTGTCGAGGCGGATCGCCAGGGCGACCAGCAGCAGCAGCGGGGCCAGCAGGACCAGGGCGAGGGTTGAGAAGAGGATGTCGACCACGCGCTTCTTGATCCGGCTGGCGAGGGACAACTGGCCGCGATTGACAATCAGGGTCGGGCGATTGTCGAGCCGGCCGATCCCGATAGCGCCGATGGGCAGGTCTGATGGCATGACCACTTCGGCCTGAATATCGAAGGCTTTCAGCATCAGGCTCCAGGCATTGGCGCGTTCGCCCCCGGCGCATAACACCACAACCTTGTCATAGCCGGCAAGCAAGGCACCCAGCCGCGCGACGACGCCGGGGTCGCCGCGTTCGGGATTGATCCCTTCGGCGCGGACATCAAACAGCGCGGCACTGGTCGGTTCGATCGGACGCGCGCCGTCGAGCAACATGATGCAGTTCGTCCAGAATTCGCCCCGATTGCGCAAAAACAGGCTGAGGAACAGGATCCGGCCAGAGCCGATCAGCAGCGCGGAAAGGACGATGGCCGTCAGCAGGGCAAGGCGCGACAGGGTGAGGCCGTGGGGTTGAAAGAACAGGAAGGCGATGCAGAGCGCGCTGGCGATCAGCATGGTCCGCAGGCCCAGCATAGTGGAACGCAAGCGCGATCCGAAGGCTTCCCGCGTGACCGTGCCGTTGCCCAGCGCGAGCGCGGCATAGGTCAGGCCGAAGATGATCGACACGGGAAATCCGTAAAGCTGAAGCCAGTAGGCTCCGCGCCATTCGGCAGTGATGGCGAAACCGGCCTGGATCGCAACAAGATCGCTTAACAACAGCGAGATGTAACTGATTAAACGGAGGGCTTCCCGCTGGTTGAGCGAGTTGCCGAACAGGCGGCCATTGCTCATAGTGGCCCGTTCTTTACGCGCGAATGCAAGTTCCAGGTTCCTCACAATACTGCAAGAACCCCGGTATAGGCTTTTGGATGCAATATAGGCAATGCCTGCTACGCAAAAACGCGTAGCAGGCATTGCTGCGCTCCGGTTTGGAGCTTAGTTCTTTTCCTGATCGACCAGCTTGTTGGCGCCGAT
>CAWUNP010000052.1:0-7643 GCA_963923805.1 uncultured Novosphingobium sp.
GGGCGCGGCGGGCTTGGCTTCGGGCAGGATGCTTTCGGGTGCGCGGGCGGCCTGGGCGACTGCCGCCCCGGCCGCGAGTGCCAGCGCCAGACCGGAGACGCCACGCGCCGCCCGCCAAAGTGCCCAGCCATGCCCAGTCATCGTCTTGCTCCGTTGCAGGCGCTGCCCCATCCCGCAGCGGGTATTGATCACTTCCACGGTCTAATTGCCCCTTTCGCCGCTGCGCTTCAAGGTTCAAGGCGCACGTCATCCGCAGCTTCCTGCGGGGAAGCACGGCTTGCCATGGCCCGGATAAGGCGGCACACCTGAACCAGAGATTGAGGGGGGAATAGCCCGATGAAGAAAGTCCTGATTGCCCTTGCCGGCCTGCTGGCTAGCACCAGCCCGGCCCTGGCCGATACGATCGTGATCCGCGCCGGTTCGGTGCTGCGCGATGCCGCCAGCGAGCCGACCGGCCCGGCCACGATCACCGTGACCGATGGCAAGATCGTCAGCGTCATCCCCGGTTCACCCGCCGCACCGGCTGGCGCACGCGAAGTGGATCTTTCAACCAAGACGCTGGTGCCCGGCCTGATCGACCTGCACGTCCACCTGACCTCTGACCCCGGCACCGATTACCGCAATGAGGCCGTCGAACCCGATGAATGGGGCGTAGTGGTTGGTGCCAAGAACGCGCTGCTGACGCTGCGCGCGGGATTCACCACGGTGCGTGATGCCGGTTCGGCCCAGTACACGGGTTTCTCGCTGCGCCGCGGCACGGCCGAAGGGCTCATTCCGGGGCCGCGGATTGTCGCGGCGGGGCCTGCCCTGTCGATCGTGGGGGGCCATGGTGATACCACCGGCTTCCGCGAAGATGTCCACTCGGTGCTCGATCAGGGCTATACCTGCACCGGCCCGGTCGAATGCGCCGAAAAGGTCCGCAAGGCCAGCCGCGCCGGGGCCGACGTGATCAAGATCACCAGCACCGGCGGTGTGCTCAGCCAGCAGGGGCGCGGGCTGGAAGGCCACTTCAGCCAGGCCGAGCTTGAATCGATCATGACCACGGCACATTCACTAGGCCTCAAGGTCATGGCCCATGCCCACGGCGCGCGCGGGATCGAAAGCACCGTGCTGGCCGGGGTCGACACGATCGAACACGGCACATTTGCCGATGAGCCTGCGCTCAAGGCGATGAAGGCCAAGGGCACCTATATGGTCCCGACGCTGATGGCGCTGGAAGGCGTCCGCGCCCGGATCGGCAAGGGCATCTACACCCCCACTGTTGAGATAAAGGGTCGTCAGGCGATCGAAGCGGCCGGCAAGCAGGTCCAGCGGTCCAAGCAGCTGGGCGTACCGGTGGCCTTCGGCACCGATGCCGGCGTGTTCGAACATGGCCGCAATGCCGGGGAATTCGCCCTGCTGGTCAAGAACGGGCTAACCAACCGCGAAGCGCTGGCCAGCGCCACCACGATCGCGGCCAAGGCGCTGGGGATGGAAACCGAGATCGGCCAGATCGCGCCGGGGTTCTCGGCTGACCTGATCGCGGTCGATGCCAACCCGCTGGCCGATATCCGCACGCTCGAAAAGGTCAGCTGGGTGATGGAACGCGGCCGGGTCGCCCCCTGAGCTGTCTGTCGGATCCGTCAGGCGGTTGATCGAAGGCTGACCGCCAGCAGCGCGGGCAGGGTCTAAGCCCTTGCCTGCGCAGCCACTTGTATGACGTGGCAAACTGTATTATGTATGCAATACACCAATTGCTTCCGCCAAAGGATCCGCTGATGAAAACCCTGCGTTCTGCCCTGCTTGCCACGGCCCTGCTGGCCGCTCCCCTTGCCTCTCCGGCGCTGGCCCAGAACGCCGCCCCGGTTGCTGCGGCGGCCCAGTCCGAACATGACAAGCTGTTCGCGCTGTTCGCCAAGTCGGACGAGGACAGCCTGAAGCGCAACCCGCTCTCGGCCCTGTTCCGCGGTGACACCCGCTATGCCGACCGGCTGGGTGATTACCTGACGCCGGAATACAACAACGCAGAACGCAAGGCCGCGCAGGACGAACTGGCCGCGCTGCTGAAGATCGATCGCACCAGGCTTTCGCCAACCGACCAGATCGCCTGGGATGTCTTCAAGTATGACCGGACCAGCACGCTCAAGGGCTTGGACCCGGAAATCCTGGCCCTGACCGATACCCGGCCGCTTAACCACTTCTTCGGCTTCCACACCTTCTACCCGACGCTCGCCAGCGGCAAGACCGGGATCCCGATGAAGACCGTGGCCGATCACGAAAACAACCTGAAGCGCCACGCCGACTATGTGAAGCTGATCGATCGTTCGATTGCCAAGTTCCGCGAAGGCAAGGCCAATGGCGTGCTGGAAACCAAGCTGACCGTGCGCAACATGATCGAACAGCTCGACACGCAGCTCAAGCTGCCGGTCGAGGAATCGCCCTATTGGGAGCCGGTCAAGGGCATGGACCCGGCGCTGCCGGAAGCCGAGCGGACCCGACTGACCGCCGAATATCGCAAGGCCGTGGGTGAAGGCATCTACGGCGCCAACACCCGCCTGCGCGATTTCCTGCGCGATGAATACCTGCGCGCGGCACGCGACAGCGTGGGCCTGTCGCAGATGAAGGGCGGCGCCAAGCTCTATGCCCTGGCAATCGAGAATTCGACCACGCTGCCCTATAGCGCCGAGGAACTGCACCAGTTGGGCCTGAGCGAAGTGAAGCGCATCCGCGAGGGGATGGAGCAGATCAAGACCGAGGTCGGCTTCAAGGGCACCCTGCCTGAATTCTTCACCTTCATCCGCACCGATCCGCAGTTCAAGCGCAAGAGCCGCGAGGAGCTGACCCAGCGCTATTACGACATCGGCAAGATGGTCGATGCCAAGATCGGGCAGTTCTTCTCGGTCCTGCCCAAGACCCCGCTGCAAATCCGCCCCTATGAAGAATTCCGCGAGAAGTTCGAGGCCGGTGGTTCGTACCAGCAGGGCACGCCCGACGGGAAACGCCCGGGGACCTTCTATTTCAACGCCTATGACCTTCCCAGCCGGACCACGCCGGGCGAGATCACGCTGTACCTGCACGAAGGCGCGCCAGGGCACCACTTCCAGATCAGCCTGGCGCAGGAGAACGACAAGCTGCCGGCCTTCATGCGCTTTGGCGGCAACACCGCCTTTGCCGAGGGCTGGGCGCTTTATGCCGAGACGCTGGGCTATGACATGGGCTTCTACAAGGATCCCTATTCGCGCCAGGGCACGCTTGATGACGAGATGCTGCGCGCGATGCGGCTGGTGGTCGATACCGGGATCCACGCCAAGGGCTGGACCCGTGAACAGGCGATTGACTACATGCTGGCCAACTCGGCCATGGGCAAGACCGACGCCACGGCCGAAGTCGAACGCTATATCGCCATTCCCAGCCAGGCGCTGGCCTACAAGGTTGGCGCGCTGACGATCCAGCGGCTGCGGCGCGAAGCCGAAGCCGCGCTGGGGCCGAAGTTCGATATCCGCGCCTTCCACGATCAGGTGCTGAACACCGGCGCCCTGCCTATGCCGGTGCTCGAAGCCAAGATCCGCGCCTGGATCAAGGCAACCAAGGCGGGCTGATAAAGTCCGCTCTCCTCTTCACCGCTCGTGCTGAGCTTGTCGAAGCACCGCCTTTCCTCCGGCGAGGCCAGAAGAAAGCAAGCCCTTCGACAGGCTCAGGGCGAGCGGGGATGGGAGAGGCTGGCCTAACCCTGCAGCAGTGCCAGCCAATCATCGCCCAGCAGCGGATCGACTGCCGCACGCGCTGCGCCATCCAGCGCGGCATGGCGCGTGCGCAGGTCGGCCAGGCACTTGAGCTGGTACTTGAACACGCCCTGCTCATAGGGAAGGCCCATCGCCTCCATCCGGAACGTCTCGGCCCCCGCTTCGGCTGCGGCGGCATTGGCGGCCAGGAACGGGGCATAGACCGCCGCCGCAATGCGCACGAGTTCGGCAACGACCGGGGCAAAGCCCGGTTCCCACTCGCCCTCATGCCCGCTCATGTCGTCAATGTGGGCCAGCCAGCGATAGGTATAGGGATAGTCGGCCCGCATCATCGCCTGCGGCGTGGGGTCGGTACCCAGCTGCGATAACTGGCCGAAGATGCCGAATTCGGCCAGGCTGGGCCGGGTGCCGAACAGGCAGAACCGGTTCACCACATGGGCCTCCAGCGCATCGAGCACCGCGCGGGTGCTGGCCTCGATCAGCGGGAAGTTTTCGCGCGTGCAGCCCACCAGCGCCATCCGCCCGACCTGCCGCGCGCGAAACATTTCGGCGAATTTCTGGCTCTGCGCCAGCCCGCCGCCCTTGGCCGCGTCAAAGGCCAGCCAGCGGCTCATCTGGACTTGGTCGACGTCTTCCAGCCAGCGATAGCCGAACATCGCCTTGGTCAGCCATTCGTCGGCAAAGTCTTCGAGCAGGTGGGCGATAAAGGCCTGGGCGGGATCGGGCGGGATCACGCCGCGTTCGCCGTGGCGCGCCTCCAGATCATAGACCAGCGGGGTGGAATCGTTGGCGAAAGCGCCATCCGGATATTCCAGCACCGGGATCACCGGCGCCTTGACCGCCCCCAGTGCGGCCTGCCGCCGCGCGCCTTCATCGACCCATTGATGGGGCAGGCGGCGATAGCGCAGCAGCGCCCGAATCTTCTGCGAATAAGGCGAGCCCAGCGCGCCATAGAGTTTGTAGGTCATGCGTTCCCCCGTCAGGCTGTTTCCGGCTGGCGCCCGCGGACCGGCAAGGCATGGCCGGCCGCCGCTGCGCGCTTGGCGCCGCGCTCCAGTTCCTTTTTCAGCGCGCGGACATAGTGATCGAAATCCAGCTGGATCGTGTGGCGCCGCGCCGCATAGTACTGGCCGGTGTAGTAATCTTCGTCCGCGGCGATGATCGCTTCCATCGCGTCCGGGTCAGGCGGCAGGTACTGTCCAGCCAGATAGGCACCGACCAGCTTGGACTGCTGCTCGGCAAAGTTGACCAGCGTCGGCAATGGCTGGGCCAGTCCCATGTAGAACAGGTCCGGCACCCCCGGCTTCATAATCCGCTTGTAGAGCGGCGGCGGGCGGTTGTCGGAATCGGCGGTGAAGGCCGGGTCCCTGAAGAAGGGGAAGCTGATGTCATAGCCGGTAGCCCAGACGATCACGTCGATCGTCTCGCGGCTGCCGTCGGTGAAGACCACACCATCCCTATCGAGCCGTTCGATCCCCGGCTTGATCGACAGGTCGCCCGAACCGGCGCGCAGCAGGAATTCGCCCGAGACGGTCCCGTGGCTTTCGAACGGGCCGATTTCAGGCTCGGGCAGGCCATAGTCGCTCATCCGCCCGACCAGCTTCTTGACCATCCGCCCGCCGAGCCACTGGCGCATGCCCTTGGGCATCCAGGCCGGGGCCGGGTTCTTGTCGAGCGGCTGGCCCTTGTAATACTTCGGGAAGATCCAGACCCCGCGGCGGGTCGAGACAAACAGCTTTTCCGCCATCGGCCGCTGCGACAGCTCGCTGGCGATATCCATCGCGCTGTTGCCCATGCCCACCACCAGCACGCGCTTGCCGATGCAATCGACCGGCTCGAACGGCGTGCGGTAATTGTGGCTATGGATCTGCGCGCCGTCGAACTTGCCCGGGTAGTCCGGGATGCGGGCTGCCCAGTGGTGGCCGTTGGCCACGCACAGCGCATCGTAATGCATCACCTCACCCGTGGAGAGCGTGATCCGCCAGCCGCCCTCGGTCATGCGCTCGGCGCTCTCCACCCGGGTGTTGAAACGGATATGGCGGCGCAGGTCGAAGTGATCGACGTAATCGTGGAAGTATTGCAACAGCAGCGAATGGTGCGGGTAATCCGGCCAGTCGGCGGGAACGGGGAAGTCCTCGAACGCCAGTCGCCATTTCGACGTATCGATATGCAGGCTCTGGTAGCAGGCGCTCATCCCGTTGGGGTTGTTGTAATACCAGGTCCCGCCGATATCGTCCGAAGCCTCATAGACATCTAAGGGAATGCCATAGTCCTGCAGCCGCTTGGCCGTGGTAAAACCGGAACATCCCGCGCCGATAATGCAGACCCGGGGCAATGCGCGCGCATCAGCCATTTTTGCCTCACTCAAGCGGCCGCTTGCGGGCCTTGGCGGAAAGTATGTTTAAGCGCACGATTAAAGTCCAGCGGACATTTGCCAGCGACCAATTGATTGATCTGGCGCAAAGCACTTGGCAGACTGCCCAGCTAGATCAGTCTTGGGGAAGTCCCGGCACAGGGACGGCGATGGAGAGCTGCCGCAATGAACGATACCTTCGATGCCACTGCCTGGTCCGGGCTGGTCCTGGGCCTGACCGCGCTGTTCGCCGGGATTGGCGCGCTGCGCAAACCGGGCGCCTGGCGCACCATGCTGGAAGAGGTGGAGAATTCCCCCGCGCTGCAATTCCTCTGCGGGATGCTCGAACTGGTCGTCGGCACGATGGTCTACCTGCTCAACCCCTGGGCCCCGGCCGACCTGCTGGCCTGCGTGATGAAGGGCATGGGCGGCCTGATGATGATCGAAGCGCTGGTGATCCTGGGCTTCGTCGACATCTACAGCCAGTTCTGGCTCAAGAATCTGACCTTCATGCACCGCGGCTGGGCCATGGCCACCAGCCTGTTCGGGCTGGTCCTGGCCGTCCTGTCAGCCGCGCGGTTTCATTAACCCCGCCAGCCTGGCCCCTTCACGAACCGGCCCGGGCGGGCGTCGGTATGCTCGCCGCCGCGCAGCACGGCGGCGCCATTGACCAGCACGTCCGACACGCCAACCGCATAGGAGTGCGGCTTGTCGTAAGTCGCGGTGTCGGCGATCTTCGCGGGATCGAACACCACGACGTCAGCGGCATAGCCCGTTGCCAGCCGCCCGCGTCCGCGGATTCCGGCCTGCCGGGCGGGAAGTGAGGTGAGGCGGCGGATCCCTTCGGCCAAACCAATAACCTGTTCGTCGCGCACGTACTTGCCCAGGAACCGCGCGACATTGCCATAGGCGCGCGGGTGCGTGTTCTTGAGCAGGAACTTGCCCTCGGGCGCCATCGATCCTGCGTCGGACCCCAGCATGGTCCAGGGCCAGCGGATGTTCTTCCGGATGTTCTCCTCGCTCATCAAGAAGAAGGCAGCATCGACCCGGCTGTCATCCTCGATCACCAGATCGATGATCGTGTCCTCCGGGCTGGTCCCGCGCAGCGCGGCTACCTGGGCCAGGGTCTTGCCGGTGAGCGGCTTCAGCGCCGGGTTCTTGAACCCGATCAGCAATACGCCCTCGGGCGAACCGGTGTTGTACAGCAGGTTTTCCCAGCCCTGCGGCACCCCGCGCATCTCGGCCAGCACGCGCGCCCGGATCACCGGGTCCTTCAGCCGCGCGACCCAGGCATCGTGCCCGCCCTGCTGCACCCAAAGCGGCATGGTGGCGTAAAGCCCGGTCGAACCGGCGGTGTAGGTATAGAGGTTGGCTGAAACGTCGATCCCGGCCTGCCGCGCCGCATCGAGTTTGGCCAGCGCGAGGTCGGCCTTGTGCCAGTTCTCCTTGCCGGCCGGCTTGATGTGGTAAATCTGCACCGGCGCCTTGGCACGGCGACCGATCTCCAGCAGCTCGTCGATCGATTCGAGATAGCGCTCGGCCTCGCTGCGCATGTGGCTGATGTAGCT
>CAWUNP010000053.1:0-7634 GCA_963923805.1 uncultured Novosphingobium sp.
ATGCAGTTGGTGTCCACTTCGTCAACCTGCAGATAGAGCTGGTTGCCGCTGGTATCGCGGGTCGGGATGAAGATCCCGTTGGGGAACGGGCTGCTTTGCAGCAGCGGCCGGTTGACCCCCCAGACCGAACCCACATCAAGGAAGACCGACGGCCGCAGGCCCAATTCACGTGCGCCCGAACCGAGCGGAATCTCCAGTTCGACATGGCCGAGGTAGTAATAGCGGCCACCCAGCGCGTCATCGATCACCGAATTGCGATCATCGATGATCTTCGGATTGCCGGTGCCATCATCGACAATCGACTGGCGCAGCACGCGCGGGCCGACCCCGCGGATGTCAAAGCCGCGCATTTCCGGCTCACCCAGATAGAACCGGTCGGTCAGTCGCACCGGATCGATCCCGACCCCGCGGTTTTCGAACGACTTGATCAGGCCGCCCTCACCGCGGACCGAGAAGATCCAGCCCTTGGCCAGCGGCCAGTACTGCGAGGCATTGGCGCGCAGGCGGCCATATTTCACCGAACCGCCCAAGCCGGCGAATTCGGCCGTGACCGAAGCCGCTCGCCCGCGCGAGGGACGCACGCGGCTGTCGAGCGAGTCATAGATCAACGACAGGCCCAGGATCGAGCTGGTGCGGTTCCCGATCGCCTCGCACAGATAGCGTCCGGCCAGCAGGGCATCGCATTCCTGCACGCCCGGGTTCACCCGGTCGGTAAAGAACTGGGCGCGATCCAGCGTCACGTCATCGATGTTGAAGGTATAGCTGCCCACGGCCGAGACATATTCGGTCAGCGGCACGCCCGCGCGCAGCTGGAAGCCGGTGGTGGCCTGCTTGTAGGTCGTGTTGCGGTTGTTGTTCAGGTAATTGAAGCTGTTGTAATCGCGGCGATAGACGTTGAAGCCCAGCGAGACGTTGCGATCGAACAGATAGGGTTCGGTAAAGCTGACTTCGGCGCTCTTCGAATAGTTCGAATAGCTCAGCGACAGGCCGATGGTCTGGCCGCGGCCACGGAAGTTGCGCTGCTGGACCGAGCCCTGGAAGATCAGCTTTTCAAGGCTGGAGTAACCGGCCGAAAGCTGGAGCTCCCCGGTCGGCTTTTCCTCGACATTGGCCTCCAGCACGATCCGGTCCGGCGCCGAGCCGGACTTTTGCTCGATCTCGAACTTTTCCTGGAAGTACCCGAGCGAATTGATGCGGCTGGTCGAACGCTTGACCTGGAGCGAGTTGAACGCATCGCCTTCCGCGAGGCGGAATTCGCGGCGGATCACCTTGTCCTGGGTCAGGGTGTTGCCGTTGACGTCAATCCGCTCGACATAGACGCGCGGCGCCTCAGCGATCTGGAACGTGATGCCCATGGTGAGGTCATCCTTGTTCCGATCATAGTTCGGACGGACATCGGCGAAGGCGTAGCCAAAGGCACCGGCGGTATCGTTGAGCTTCTCGATGGTGTCTTCCACCATCTTGGCATCGTACCAGTCGCCCTTCTTCATCGGCAGCTGGGCAGCCAGGCGATCGCTGTCAAAGTCACGCAGCTGGCTGTCGACCTTCACATCGCCGAACTTGTAGCGCTGGCCTTCCTCGACCACGTAGGTCAGGATGAAGTCCTTCTTGTCCGGGGTCAGTTCGGCCACGGCCGAGATGATCCGGAAATCGGCATAGCCCTTGGTCAGATAGAACTGGCGCAGCTTTTGCTGGTCAAAGGCCATGCGGTCCGGGTCATAGCTGGTGCCCGAGCTGAAGATCTTGGTCAGCCCGGTTTCCTTGGTGACCATTTCATCCTTCAGGTCGCCATCATCGAACTGTTCGTTGCCGATGATGTTGATCTTGCGAACCTTGGACTTCGGCCCTTCCTGAATTTCGAAAACGATATCGACCCGGTTCTGGTCGAGCAGCACCATCTTCGGTTCAACCTGCGCGGCGAACCGGCCCTGGCGCTTGTAGAGCTCGATAATGCGGGCAACATCGGCGCGGACCTTCGAACGGGTGAAGATCTGACGCGGCGCCAGCTTGATTTCGGGCAGGATCTTCTCTTCCTTGAGGCGCTTGTTGCCTTCCAGGATGATCCGGTTGATCACCGGGTTTTCCTTCACCGCAATCGTGACGTTGCCGCCTTCGTTGCGGATCTGGACGTCAGAGAACAGTTCGGTCGCGAACAGGTCTTTCAGCGCTTCGTCGGCCGCCTGCTGGGTATAGGCCTGCCCCACCCGCAGCTTGATGTACGAACGGATCGTATCGGGCTCCAGCCGCTGCGAACCGGTGACGGTGATCGACTGGATCGGTGCCGGTGCCGGAGCGGCGGCCGGAACAGCTGCCGGCGCGGCAGGAGCGGCCTGCTGGGCCTGGGCAACCTGCGGCAAACCGCCCAGGATCGAGGTACCCAGCAGCATCGCAGCGATGCGAAGGGTGGACTGGCGATGGCTGGCAATTCGGTTCTTCGGCACGGCTGTTCCCGTCTAGATGCTCAACGCCCTTCGCCCACCCCAGGCGATAGCGCGGGCGCGCTACTGGCAATTGCCCGCCATTGCCCGATGCAGCTACGCCGATCAAGCAATGTTCCGGCGTTTTGCCCGTAGTTTTACCCTACTCTGCGCCTAGCCGCCGAAGATCGACAGCGAGGCGATATCGTTCAAAGTGACGAACAGCATGAGGGCCAGCATGAATGCCAGGCCGGTGCGGAACGCCCACTCCTGACTGCGCGCACCCAGCGGTCTACGACGGACAGCTTCTGCCGCGTACATAGCCAGGTGCCCGCCGTCGAGCGTGGGGATTGGCAGCAAGTTAATGAATGCCAAATTAATTGAGATCAGCGCCGCAAAGGACACGAACGAAAGCCAGCCGAGCGAGAACTGTTCGCCCGAGAATTTGGCGATCTTGATCGGCCCGCCCAGCTCGTCAAGCGGGCGTTCGCCGGTGATGATCTGGACCAGCCCGGCCGCCATCGTGCGGATGATCCCCATCGACTGGTCAAAGCCGGTCACGAAGGCCGTGATCGGGCCCACATCCTGAAATTCCATCGCCGCCGGACGAATGCCCAGCAAGCCGCGGCGGATCTCGTTGCCAAAGCGATCCGTCTGGACATCGGTCGCCAGCTTGACCGGCTGGGTAAAGCTGACCCCGCCCCGCTCCGCCGCGATGGTGATCGTCCGGCCGGGATAAAGCGCAACCCGTTCGGCAATATCCATGAAGCTTTCCACCGGCGCACCATCGATTGCGACGATCCGGTCACCGGTCTTGAACCCGGCGGCCTGCGCAGCAGAGCCCTTCCCGAATTCCCCGATCACCGGCGCCGCAACCGGCACGCCATAGGCCATGTTGAACGCGGCAAAGATCGCGACCGCCACAAACAGGTTCATCAGCGGCCCGGCCAGTACGATCAACGCGCGCTGCCACAGGGCGGCGTACTGGAACATGCCCTTCTTTTCTTCGGGGCTGGCCTTGGCCGCCTCCGGATTGGGCACCGAGGTGGCGTTCATGTCACCGGCGAACTGGACATAGCCGCCCAGCGGCAGCGCAGCCAGCCGCCAGCGCGTGCCACGCTTGTCCGTACAGCCAGCCAGTTCCTTGCCGAACCCGATCGAGAAGACATCGGCCTTCACCTTGAACAGGCGGCCCACCAGGTAATGCCCCAGCTCATGCAGCACCACGAGCGGCCCCAGCACCAGCAGGAATGCGCCGATCATCATCAGGACCGAAGGGGATTGGGTCACTGCCTTACCAACTCCAGAAAGCCGCGCGCTTCGGCCCGGGCCGCCGCATCAATCGCCATGACATCGGCCAGATTTGCCGGCGGTGGCGGGGCATAGCGCGCCAGCACCTGTTCTACCACTACTGCGATACGCGTGAACGGAACCTTGCCATCCAGGAAAGCAGCAACCGCGACCTCGTTCGCAGCATTCAACACGGCCGGCGCCGCCCCGCCCGCTTCAGCCGCAGCGCGGCACAGCCGGGTGGCGGGGAAGCGCGCTTCATCGGGCGCCCGGAAGGTCAGTTCGCCAATCGCGGCCAGATCGAGCGGCGCCAGCGGGGTGTCCATCCGCTCTGGCCAGGCCAGGCATGAGGCAATCGGCACCCGCATGTCGCTAGGCCCCAGCTGCGCCAGGGTCGAACCATCGCGGTATTCGACCATCGAATGGATCACCGATTGCGGATGGACGATGATCTTCAGCTTATCGAGGCCGACCGGAAACAGGTGGTGTGCCTCGATCAGTTCCAGCCCCTTGTTGAACATGGTGGCGCTATCGACGCTGATCTTGGCGCCCATCGACCAGTTGGGATGCTTGATCGCCTGGGCCGGGGTCGCGGCGTTGAGCTGGTCCTGTTTCCAGTCGCGAAACGGCCCGCCGCTGGCGGTCAGCGTGATCGAGCGGACATGATCGTAACTGTTTCCGGCAAGGCACTGAAAAATAGCGTTATGTTCACTATCGGTGGGCAGCAATGTCGTCCCGTGACGGGTGACCGCCGCAGTCATCACCGCGCCCGCCGCCACCAGCGCTTCCTTGTTGGCCAGCGCCACGGTGCGCCCCTGCTCGATCGCCGCCATGGTCGGGGCCAGACCGGCACAGCCGACGATCGCGGCAACCGTCAGATCGGCCGGGCGACCCGCCGCCTCGACCAGCGCCGCCTCACCACCTGCCGCCGCGATACCCGTCCCGGCCAAAGCCTCGCGCAGCGCCGGGAGCGCCGCTTCATCGGCAACCACCGCCACCTCGGCCGAAAATTCGCGCGCGAGCTTGGCCAGCTCGGCCGCCTTGCCATGGGCCGTCAGCGCCACCACGCGCCACTGCCCGGGCTGGCGGCGGACCAGATCAAGCGTCGAAGCGCCGATCGAACCGGTTGCCCCAAGAACCGAGATGCTGCGCATCACAGGACGCTCAACGCCGCGAGCAGCGCCGCCAGAAAGCTCACGGCGATCAGGCCATCAACGCGATCAAACAGGCCGCCATGGCCGGGAATCAGCTTGCCCGAATCCTTCACGCCCGCGCGCCGCTTCATCCAGCTTTCGAAGAAGTCGCCAGCTTGCGCGACAATCGCCGCCAGCACGGCCAGACCCAGCACCTGCCACCAGGCCGGGCTTGCCGCGCTCAGCTTGGCTGACAGGATCAGAACAGCAGTTGCGCCCAGAATCCCGCCCAGCAGCCCGGCCCAGGTCTTCGACGGGCTGATCTTCGGCGCGATCTTCGGCCCGCCCAGCGCACGTCCTGTGAAATAGGCGCCGATATCGATCGCCGCGACCAGCGCGATCAGGGTCAGCACGTCAGCAAAGCCCTTTTCGCCCTCGCGCATCAGCATCAGCATCGAAGTCGCGGGAGCGAGGTAGAGAATCCCCCCCAGCGTCCAGCCCATTTCGCCCAGCGGTGACGGGTTCCACCCCAGCACCAGCGCCCGCCATTCATAGAGCACGCCGCCCGCCACCAGCATGGCAAAGCCCATCCAGGCCCACCCGCCGAGCCACAGCGCTGTCAGCGCAATGGCAACGATGACGACGGCCGACGCCGCGCGCACGCCCAGGTCGCTGGTCTTGGGTTGCGGCTCTGTCATTGTGCCAGCCCTCCAACAGCGTCATCCTGAACTTGTTTCAGGACCCATTGTGCCGCAAATTCAGCGGCATGCAGCATGAACGGCAACCTTGCGTCTACATCCTTGCCAGCAAGCCTTACGGAACGCTGTACATCGGCGTGACATCCGACCTGCTGTTTCGCTTGGCCCAGCACCGCAGCGACGCCTTGCCGGGGTTCACGTCGCAGTATCGCGTTCACACTCTCGTCCATTTCGAACTGCTTGCCGATATCGATGCGGCGATCCTGCGCGAGAAGCAGCTCAAGCGCTGGCATCGGCAATGGAAGATCAACCTGATCAATACCCATAACCCGCATTGGGTCGATCTGGCGGTTAGCCAGGGCTTGCCGCCGCTTGCGCCGGGCAAGTCGAGAAATGGGTCCTGAAACAAGCTCAGGATGACAGGAATGGAGAGCATCTCCCCGATTTCTACCGCCCGCCATAGCGCCGCTCCCGTTGGCCGAATGCGCTCAGCGCCTCGCGCAGGTGATCGGGCGTGAAATCGGGCCAGAGCACATCAGTGAACCACATTTCGGCATAGGCGGCCTGCCACAGCAGGAAGTTGGACAGGCGGACCTCACCTGAAGTGCGGATCAGCAGGTCGAGCGGCGGCAAGCCGGCCGTATCCAGTTCAGCCTCGATCGCCGCCGGCGTGATCGAGCCCTTGGCCGCGGCATTGGCAGCGGCGCGGGCGATTTCGTCCTGCGCGCCATAGTTGAGCGCAATCACCAGGGTCGTCCCGTCATTTCCGGCGGTGCGCTCCAGGGCATCGTCCAGCAGGGCCACGACATCGGCTGGCAGCGCGGAATGATCGCCGATGATCCGCAGCCGCACATTGTTGGCCACGAATTCATCGATATCTGCCACGATGTAGCGCTTGAGCAGCCCCATCAGCGCCGAAACCTCGTCCTCCGGGCGGCGCCAGTTTTCGGTGCTGAAGGCGTAGAGCGTCAGCGCTTCGAGCCCCATCTCGCGCGCCGCGCGCACCAGGGTGCGCACGGCTTCCACCCCGCGCTGGTGCCCCATGGCGCGCGGCAGGTGGCGCTTCTTGGCCCAGCGCCCGTTGCCATCCATGATGATGGCGACGTGACGCGCGCCATGGGTGGCGCGCTCGGCGGTCACTTGCCCAGGATTTCCTGTTCCTTCTGGGCGGCGACGGCTTCGACCTCCTTGATCATGTCGTCGGTCAGCTTCTGGACCTCGGTCTCGCCGCGCTTGCGGTCGTCTTCCGAGATTTCCTTCTTGCTCTCGTCGGCCTTCAGCGCGTCGATCCCGTCACGGCGCACGTTGCGGATCGCGACGCGGGCCTTTTCGGCATAGGAATGGGCCAGCTTGGCCAGTTCCTTGCGGCGTTCTTCGGTCAGGTCGGGGATCGGCAGGCGGATGTTGTTGCCATCGTTGATCGGGTTGAGGCCCAGACCAGCCGAACGGATCGCCTTCTCAACCGGGGCGATGTTCGACTTGTCCCACACCTGCACCGAAAGCAGGCGCGGCTCCGGCGCGGAGACGGTGGCCACCTGGTTGAGCGGCATCTTGCTGCCGTAAACCTCCACGGTGATCGGATCGAGCAGCGCGGTGTTCGCACGGCCGGTGCGCAGCCCGCCCAGATCATTGCGCAGCGCTTCGACAGCACCCTTCATGCGGCGCTCAAGATCGGCCTTATCGTACTTGGCCATAGCCTTAACCCTTCTTCACGATTGTCTGCGTCCCCACGCCGCTGAGCACCTTGGCCAGGTTGCCCTTTTCGCGGATCGAGAAGACGACGATGGGAATGTTGTTATCGCGGCACAGCGCCACGGCACTGGCATCCATAACCTTCAGGTTATCGGCCAGGACGGTATCGTAATCCACTGAGTCGTAACGCTTTGCTGCCGGATTCGTCTTGGGATCGCTATCATAGACGCCATCGACCGAAGTACCCTTCAGCAGCGCATCGCACTTCATCTCGGCAGCGCGCAGTGCGGCACCGGAATCGGTGGTGAAATAGGGCGCGCCGACGCCAGCTGCGAAGATCACCACCCGGCCCTTTTCGAGGTGCCGTTCAGCCCGGCGGCGGATGACAGGTTCGCACACCTTGT
>CAWUNP010000054.1:0-7565 GCA_963923805.1 uncultured Novosphingobium sp.
CGCCGGCCAGCTCCGGCATCACCCAGCCGCCGGTCCTGGCCAGCGTGGTGCGCCAGCTGTGGGAGCAGGAAGGCGCCGATCCGGGCCATCCGCGGATGCGCCAGCTCTATGCGGCCTGCGTCAAGAGCCACCGCTGGTTCCACCGCTTCCGTGATCCGTTGGGTAACGGGCTGGTGATGGTGACCCACAATTGGGAAACCGGCCGCGACAATTCGAGCGAGTGGGATGATGCCCTGGCCCGCGTCGATACGAGCGGCGTCGGGACCTATACCCGCCGCGATACCGGCCATGTCGATGCGGCGATGCGCCCGAAGCAGCATGAATATGACCGCTATGTGGCGATCCTGCAGTTCGGCCGGAACAGCGGCTGGAACCATCGCGAGATCGCCGATCACGGACCGTTCCGGATGATCGACGTGGGTATGTCGATGGAACTGTTGCGGGCCAACCGCGACCTGCTGGTCATGGCCGAGGCGATCGGTGACACCGCCGTGGCCGATGAGCTCAGGAACCGAATCGCGCTTTCGGAACAGGGGATGGACTGGCTCTGGAACGAAGAGGCCGGGGCCTATTGTTCCCGCGATGCCACCACCCACGAAAGTTCAGGGCTGGTCACCAATGCCAGCTTCCTGGCCTTCTACGCGGGGGTGGGCAGCCCGGCCCAGCGGGCGCGCCTGATTGCCGCGCTGGAACGGCTGACAGCCAGCGCCACCTATCTTGTGCCCAGTCTTGAGGCGGGCAGCCGCGAATATGATCATCGCCGCTATTGGCGCGGGCCGATCTGGCTGGTGGTCAGCTACATGGTGGCCCAGGGGCTGGCCGAGCAGGGCCACGGCGGCTGGGCGGAGCGGATTCGCAGCGATTCTGCGCGGCTGATCGAAAAATCAGGCTTCTACGAAAGTTTCAGCCCCGAAACGGGCGAGGGGTCCGGTGGCCCTGATTTTTCCTGGACGGCGGCCATGTGGCTCGCCTGGTGCGGAAAGTGAGGGCGCGATGCTGCCATCCCTGAAGAAGCCCGCGCCGGCGGCCTATCCCTGGATCCTGGTTGGCCTGTTGTGGATGGTCTCCTTCCTCAACTCGGCCGACCGGGCGATCCTCAATTCGGTCAAGCCGCTGCTCCGCGATGCGTTCAGCATTACCGATATCCAGCTTGGCGTTGTCGACACTGTATTCTTCTGGACTTACGCCGTTTGCGCCTTCCTGTTCGGTCGGGCCGGTGACAGCGTCCGGCGCCGCAACATGGTGATCTTCGGGCTGGTGTTCTGGAGCACGGCAACCGGGCTGATGCCGATCGCCACCGGCTTCGCGATGCTGCTGGGGATGCGCACCCTGGTGGCGATCGGTGAATCGACCTATTACCCCACGGCAACGGCCCTGATCAGTTCCTGGCACCGGCCGACAATGCGCAGCCGGGCCCTGGCGATCCATCAGACGGCGGTTTTTGCCGGCGGCGGGATTGGGGGCTGGGCGGCCGGCAAGCTGGCCGACAGTCACGGCTGGTCGATGCCGTTCCTGGTCTTTGCGGCGCTTGGCTTTGTGGTCATGGCCATCCTGTATTGCACCCTGCGCGACGATGCCCCGGCCGTGCAACCGAAGCCGGTGCAGCAGCGCACCGAGCCGCTGCGGCTGATCCTGGCCAATCCGGCTGCGCTGGTGCTTTGCGGTGTGTTCTTCCTTGCCACTGCGGCATCTTCGGCGGTGCTCAACTGGTGCAACACTTACGCGCACGATGTGCTCAAGCTGAACCTGGCGGACAGCGCCCTGGTCGGCCCGGTGATGATCACCACCGCAGGCTTCCTGTCGGTGCTGGTCGGAGGCTGGCTGGCCGACCGCTTTGCCGCCCGCAGCGTGATCGGCCGGTTTACCGTCCTGGCCCTTGGCCTGGGCCTGGCGGCGCTGTTCCTGCTGCCGTTCCCGCTGGCGCATTCGGTGCCGCTGGTCGGGGCGCTGCTGTTTGCGACGAGCTTTGGCAAAGGCCTGTTCGATGGCTGCATCTATGCCGCGATGCACGATGTCATGCCCGATGAGGCCCGGGCGACTGCCGCCGGGCTGATGACCATGCTGGGGTTCATCGGGGCGGGCATCTCCACCGTCGCCTTGCCGGCCATCGCCGTTTACACCGGCTTGGCGGCGGGATTTGCCATGATGGCGGGTCTCTATCTGGTCGCGGTGATCGTGCTGGTGCTGGCCAGACCCGCCTTTGCGGTGGCAGTTGCCCGGATGTCAGGGGATCAGGGCAATGGCTGATCCCGCTTACCATGGCGCAATCGAACTGGGCGGCACCAAGATCGTGCTGGCGATCGGGCAGGCCGATGGGCGGCTGATCAGGCGGACCGCGATACCGACCGCGCACCCTGAACAGGTGATGCCGGAGATCCTGGGCTTCTTTCAGGGTTCGGGCCATGCGCTGGTCCGGCTTGGGGTTGGGGCATTCGGGCCGATCGTGATCGATCCCACCGCGACCGACTATGGCCGGTTGCTGGAAACCAACAAGCCCGGATGGAGCGGCTTTGATCTGATCGGGGCGCTTGAACGTGGCTTGCGGCTGCCGGTCTCATTGGTGACGGACGTGGGCGCAGCGGCGATTGGCGAAGCCCGCCTCGGCGCTTTGCGCGATGCGCTGCTTGGCGTTTACCTGACCGTGGGGACCGGCATTGGCGGCGCAATCGTCCATGGCGGACGGGTCTTGTCGGCCTTGCTGCATCCCGAAATGGGCCACATTGCCTTGCAGCGGGCGGGCGATGATCACGCCCCGTCGCAGTGCCTGTTCCATCCCGCCTGCGCCGAAGGCCTGGCGGCCGGTCCGGCGATCACGGCGCGGTTCGGGCAAACGCTCAGCGACCTTGCCAGCGGCGGGCCGGAACACCTGCTGATCGCCGATTACCTTGGGCAGCTCTGCGCGAACCTGGTCCTGACGCTGTCGCCCCACCGCATTGTCCTGGGCGGCGGGGTCGGCCAGACGCCGGGCCTTTTGCCGCTGATCGCGCAGGGGATGCTCCGTCATCTTGGCGGCTATACTACGGACCCGATCCGCCAGGCGGATTACCTGCGCTCCCCGGAACTGGGGCAGGATGCCGGTATCATCGGCGCGCTGCTGTGCGCGGCCGAAAATGTTGGCGGAGAGCCGCTTATGAAGGTGGCCTGACCGCGCCCGCAGCGCAGACGCGGTTGCAATGCTCGCCCAGATCAAGCGCGCCATCCGGTGTGCGGACCGTTGCGCGCATGATCTGTCCGTCGCGCAGATAGTGCGGACGCTGCAACTGGCCCTTGAGGAACAGCGCGAAGCGGCGCGCGGGTGAGAGGAACCCGGCGATGGCCTGAACCAGCGGTGGGGGCGGGCGCAGGGCAACACCGCCGGGCGTGCCGGTGGCGATCAGGTCTCCGGCGGCCAGATCCATGATGGTGCTCAGTTCGGTCAGGGTTTCGGCGGGCTGGAAAATCATGTCCCCGGCCTGGGCCCGCTGCCGTTCCTCGCCGTCGACCGTCAGCACCAGTTCCAGCTCGCGCCGCCGCGCAAGTTCCGCCGGTTCCGGCAGGACCAGCCAGGGACCAACCGGGCCAAAGGTGCGGTAACTCTTCGATTTGTGGAACTGCATATGCCTGATCTGGAAGTCGCGGGCGGTGATGTCGTTGACGATTACCAGCCCGCCGATCCAGTCATCCAGATCGCTTTCGGTGATCGGCTCCGGGCCATTCCAGCCTCGCTTGAGGACAAGGCCCAGTTCGATCTCGTAATCGAGCAGCTGGACATGGGCGGGCCGGATGATTGCGGCATCGGCCGGCACGATGCAGGACGCCGCCTTGGTGAAGATCACGTTGTCGACCATTGCCGCCGGATCGCCGCCAACTTCCTTGACGTGGCTGGCATAATTGGTGGCCTGGCAGACAAAGCGGGCGTCACGCGTGACCGGACTGAGGATCCGGTCAGGGATGATGATCGGCCCCTTGGCCTGACTGGCTGCCGCATCGGCCGGGCCGCCCTGTTCAAAGAACGCGCGGGTTGTGGGATAGTTGCCGGCCAGCCGGCGCAGGCCTTCGGCACTCTGCACCGCCCAGCACGGGTCTCCGGCCAGTTCGATCCGGGCTACTTGCAAGGCCATGGTGTCTACCCTTCCAGCTGGTCAAAGCGGATGGCGCTGCCGTCGAGCGGGATCGTGATCAGCATGCCATCGCGGTCGATCGTGACCCCGTCCGGCCGCTCCTCGCGGACCCCGCGCAGCCAGGGGGTCTTGAGCAGGCTCAGGGTCAGCGGCGGGGCGATGTGGGTGTAGACCAGCTCGCGCACGCCGGCGCGGTTCGCCAGCCGTGCGGCTTCAACCGGGTTGATGTGATAGCGGCTGGTATCGCGCAGCACGCTGGCCAGGGTGCCCTGACCAATGGCTTCGGCTTCCCGGGCCATCAGGTTCTGCAGATGGTGCGCCTGACCTTCGCTGACCAGCAGGTCGGCCCCCTTGGCGGCCTTGATCAGCCCGTCGTTGAGCACGGTATCGCCGGTGATCACAACCGATCGGCCCTTGTAACTGAAGCGATAGGAAAATGCCGGCGAAACCGGTCGATGGTCGGTCTCGATCGCCGTTACAGTCACGCCGCCTGCGTTATAGACCACCTGGGTCCGACCCGCCGGGACATCACCCGGCTGCACGAAATCGGCCGGATGGGGAACCATGACCGCCGCATCCAGCGGCAGCAGGCCGGTGCCGTGGTTGTGATGGGCGTGCCGATATTGCCGGTCAAAGCCATAGGCCGCGTTGAAGCCGCCGACGACCTGTTCCAGCCCGGCCGGGCCATATACCTGCAGCGGCACGCGCCGCCCCTGGGCCCAGCCCTGCATGTTGAGTTCGCCCAGCTCACCGATATGGTCAGAGTGGAAATGGGTCAGGAAGACGGCTTCGATCTGTGGGGTTGGGACCCGCCAGAGCGCCAGGTTTTCCGGCGATTCCGGCCCCACATCGACCACAAACAGCCGTCCGCCGGCGACTACGAGGGTGCAGGCCTTCGCTGCTTGCCGCAAGGGCAGGGGGCTGGACGTGCCGCACAGCAGCACACGCAGGGCATCATCGCTGGTCGGAAGCTGGCTGGCCCGCGCCATCTGCTGCCGTGCGCCATAGGCAAACAGCTGGTCCTGCAGGGCCGGTGAGAGCTGGAATGCCGCGATTGCGGCCAAGGCAATGGCGCCGGCGATCCCGGCTCCCCACAACGCAATTCGCTTCATCCCCGTGGCATCCTGTTATGACTGTTTGGTCAATTTAGGGTGCATTTGACCATTCAGTCAAGTTTACTCACGGGCGCGGACAGGTTCCCTCCGGGGGCTGGCGCGGCAGCCCGCGGCCGGCCGCCACGCCAGTTGCGGCGCCTTCCGCGATCGCCACCTGCCCATTGACGATGACCGTGCGCATCCCCTGCGATAGCAGGGCCGGGTGGGCATAGTCGGCCCGCGGTGCAAAGCGGGCCGGATCGAAGGCGATCACATCCGCATAGGCGCCGGGCTTCAGTTCACCGCGATCGGCCAGGCCAAAGATGCGGGCCGTGCGGATCGTGCTGGCGGCGATGAAGCTGCGCAGGTCTATCACCTGCCGTTCGCGGACATAGGTGGCATATTTGCGGGCGAAGGAGGCGTAGTAGCGCGGGTGGCCTTCAGACGCGTCAGAGCTGGTGACCACCCAGGGGCGGCGCATGAAGGCGGCAATATCGTCCTCGCTCTGGTTGAACGAGGCAATGCCGACTTCGTCCTGTTGCAGCACAGCAAGGGCGGCGGTGACGGGATCGACCTTGCGTTGCTGCGCGATCGCTGCAAGCGTCTTGCCGGCGAAAGCGGCCGGGCCGGAGGTGATCAGGATCGCCGCCGGTCCGCCTCGGCGGCGCAGGTTGTCGATGATCTCGGGCCGCATCCGCGCAAGTGCCGCGCTATCCTCAATTCGGGCCAGCATCGCTTTGCGGCCACCGTCCTGGGCCCAGCGCGGCATCAGCGCGGCCGAAAGGCGCGTGCCTGAAGCGGACCAGGGATATTGATCGGCGGTAACCCGCTGCCCGGCGGCCTGGGCGGCTTCGATCCGGGCGATGACCGCGGGGGCCTGGCCCCGAACATCCACGCCCAGCGCCTTGATATGGGCAAAGTGGACCGGGATCCCGGCTTCACGCCCGATCGCCAGCGTTTCGTCAACCGCGCCCATCAGGCCGATGGTATAGCTGGCCTCATCGCGGATATGGCTGTCATAGATCCCGCCCCTGGCGGCGGCTACCCGCGCCAGCGCGACCACTTCGTCACGCTTGGCAAAACTTTGCGGGGCGTAAAACAGGCCGGTCGACAGGCCAAGCGCGCCCTGGCACATGGCCTGGGCGACGAGGGATTCCATCCGCGTCAGTTCGGCTTCGGTGGGGGCGCGATCGCCATTGCCGACAATTGCAGTCCGGATCGCACCGAAGCCGACATAGGTCGCGAAATTGATCCCGTGATCGGGCCTTGCGCCATCATCCGGACTACCGGTGCCAAGCGTCCGGGCGGCTTCCGCGCTGCCGCCTCCGTCGACGCCAATGAACGCGGTTGTCACACCCTGGGTCAGGAAGGGCAGGACAAGGCGGGCGACCGGATCCGGCGATGCCAGGGCATCCCCGGCATGGGTGTGCGGATCGATGAAGCCGGGCGCCACGATCAGGCCGGTGGCATCGATCAACTGCGCAGCCCGCCCCTTGGCCTGCGGGCCGACATAGACAATCCGGTCACCGCGAATGGCCACATCGCCCGCAAATGGCGCGGCTTCGCCCGGGTAAACAGTGCCGCCGGTCAGCAGAATGTCATAGTCGGACGGGGTCTCGCTCGCCCCTGCGGACAGACTGGCGGCGGCCAGGGCCAGAACCAGGCCGGCCTTGATCATGCGGCGCTTGGCGGCAGGTTTCATCAGCCCAGATCCCTCTCGTTGCTGTCAGACCGAGGCGTCCTCGCGATACGCCACTGCCTCGATTTCAACCATTGCGTCCGGAACCACAAGGGCAGAGACAATCGTTGAGCGGGCCGGAAACGGCTCGGCAAAGAACTCGCGGTAAACCAGGTTGAAATCGGCCATATGGCAGGCGTCAGTCAGCCAGGCGGTCACCTTGACTACATCGCCAAGCGTGCATCCGGCCGCAGCCAGCGCCTGTTCCAGGTTGTGCATGACCTGGCGGACCTGTTCGCGGGGGGGGCCGGCGATGATCGCGCCATCTGCACCCCGGGGCAATTGGCCTGAGACATAGACCGTCGAACCCGCGATGCGGAATCTGGAAAGGGGTGGCTGGTCTGACATCCGCTCCGATCCGGTGGCTGTTAGGAGCGCGCTGAATAGGCCTTTGCGGCGCCACTGACACCGAACTTATGCGGCGTCAGACATAACTAAACCTCATGGAAGCGGCATATTTTTTGAGTGACGCGGGCTTGTAATCACAGCCATAGCCTGCGAAGGCTAAAGGGCAAAAAATCGCGCCAACTGTGCGCAAATCGGGGGCAATATGTCGATGTTTTCCATCCGCACGGGTCTTTTCATCAGCGCTTCGCTGGTCGCAGCCATTCCGTTTGCCGCACAGGCTCAGAC